>CANRON010000030.1 GCA_947632245.1 uncultured Ignatzschineria sp.
TCCATTTTTAGAACCTTTGGTGCAGGAGTGCCACATGCAGGAACAGTGATCGAAAGCGATGATGGTATGATTCATTTCGAAATGAATCTCCCCATGCCGGAGATCAATTGGATCATTGATCAAGATGTTCACTCCACCATTATTCTCCCCCCGAATCAACATTGGCATATCTATCAAGATGCCGAACGATATAGCGAAGTCTCTATTCGCAACCAACCTCTTAATTTTTGGCAACGTTTATCAATAAGGAACTGTCATGAGTCACAGCCATTCTGAACCCTACCATATTGCAGATACTATTCCTGCCGATACGGATCAGATTTTAGAAAAATTTGATCGGGAATCAATCGTGAGAACCCCAAGCAGTAAATATCTTCGTATATTTATCTCCTGCTTTGCGATCTTTTACTCTCTTTTCCATCTCTGGACTACTTATAACCCCATGCCAGAGCTTCTCTACCGTGCAACGCATGTTGCGGTGGGGATTGCGCTCGTATTTTTAATCTATCCTACATATAAAACGCAGCGCCGAGATAGGATAGCTTGGTATGACTGGATTTTAGTCGCACTATCATTTGTATCACTTGCCTATCTCTTTAGAGAGTATAATGCCATTGCAACCGTTCGTGGGGGTATGGCAAATAATACCGATATTATCATGTCGATCATCACAATTGTTTTGGTGATGGAAGCTGCCCGTCGAGTCATGGGCTTGATATTGCCAGCGTTGGCGGCGATCTTCTTAGTCTATCCATTTATCAGTAGCTATAGCTTTATGCCGAGGATACTACAAACGCGCCCGTTTGATTTAGGCGACATCTTTGGCCATCTTTATATTACGACGGAAGGGCTCTATTCATCCGCAATTGGGGCATCTGTTTCTTTTATCTTCCTCTTTATCTTATTCGGCGCGTTTCTTAATAAATCAGGAATGGGGCAACTCTTTAATGATTTAGCATTAGCACTAGCCGGCCATAAACAAGGGGGTCCTGCTAAAGTTGCAGTTGTTGCCAGTGGCTTTATGGGCAGTATCAATGGCTCCGCAGTTGGAAACGTTGTTGGAACAGGTGTTTTCACCATTCCGATGATGAAAAAGGTGGGTTATAGCAAAAACTTTGCCGGCGCTGTTGAGGCAAGTGCTTCCGTCGGAGGGCAAATTTTGCCGCCAATCATGGGGGCAAGTGCCTTCATCATGGCAGAAACTACCGGTATCTCTTATGGCACAATCGCGCTTGCGGCACTCTTCCCTGCGCTCCTTTATTATCTCGGCGTGATTGCACAAGTTCACTTTAGGGCGGGTAAAGATAACTTAAAAGGAATTCCAAAAGCGGATCTGCCACGCGTTAAAGAAGTGTTAAAAGAACGTGGTCACCTACTTTTACCTATTTTTGCTCTTGTATATTTCCTTGCAAATAATATGCCGATTGCCTATGCGGCCTTCAATACTATTGCTATTGCTATTGTTGTGAGTCAATTTAGAAAAGCCACGCGCATGAGCTTTAAAAACATCTTAGAAGCACTCGAAGATGGGGCAAGACAAGCACTGTCCGTTATGGCTGCCTGTGCGGTTATCGGAATTGTAATCGGGGTCTTAAGCTTAACTTCAGCCGCAACTGAGCTTATTGGTGCAATTACAGGTACGGGCGAGGGAATGCTCTTAGTGACGCTACTCTTAACCATGGTCGCATCGATGGTACTAGGAATGGGCTTACCTTCAATTCCCGCATATATCATCACTGCAACAATCGCAGCGCCTGCACTTGCAAATATTGGAATTCCCACCATCGTTGCACACTTATTCGTCTTCTACTTTGGTCTATTTGCCAATATCACTCCCCCCGTTGCACTCGCCTCATTTGCGGGTGCTGGTATTGCGGGCGGCGATCCAATGAAAACAGGATGGCAATCTCTTAAGCTCTCTGTTGCGGGCTTTATTGTGCCGTTCATGTTTGTCTATAACCCGGCAATGTTAATGATCGATACTACGGGTTTACCAATGAATGCCACTGAGTTCCCAATGGCATCGATCTTCGATATGGTCAGTATTACCATTACATCCATTATCGGTATCATCGCCTTAAGTGCTGCGGTAGAAGGTTATTATAAATCAGACTTTAGCATCATTGGCCGTATTATATTAGCCGCTGGCGCTTTAATGCTTGTGATCCCTGAAACAGTCACAGATATCATCGGTGCTGTCATTGTCTTAACGATCTTATTTATTAATGTGAAAAAGATACCTTTGGGGCTGATTAATAAATCAATGCCCGCCTCTTAAAGTCAATTTTCAGATGATTACTGAATATAGTTAAATAAGAATAAACCAAAAAAAGCCTTTCATTATCAACATGAAAGGCTTTTCTATATCAATATCACTCAAGTCAGTGATATCGGTGTCCACAGCAGCATTATTTTTTCAAGAAATTATCCTTTAACATATCAAAGAATGTTTCCCCTTCCCCACCAATGATCGACTTAATCCCGTATAGTGTCATATTTTCGTAATTAGACGGCGTACTGTGTGGCGGAAATATCAGCTCTAAACGGCTGGTATGAACATCTAAAAGTGCAGGTCCTTCATGCGCTAAAAATGCCTTTACCGTATCTTCTAACTCATGAGAGCCTTTTGCCGAAAATCCTTTTATTCCTATAGCATCTGCCATCTTCGCAAAGTCTGGATTTTGTAGATCGGTATAACTATTGACCATTCCATCTGCCTTCATCTCTAACTCAACGAAATCAAGCGTGCCATTATTCACAACGGCAATCTTAATCGGGAGTTTCTCTTGCACCACTGTTAATAGATCACCCATCAACATGGTCATTCCCCCATCGCCGCAAAGTGCTATCACTTGCTTATCTGGATGTGATTTCTGCAAACCTATCGCTTGAGGCATCGCATTTGCCATTGTGCCATGCTTCAATGAAATGAGCGTTCTGCGCTTACCATTTGTATCAAAGTGACGTAGCAGCCAAACCGTTGCAGAACCGCCATCAGCGGTCGCAAAAGCATCTTCTGCGGCATATTCACTTAAAAGCTCGGTAAGATATTGCGGATGGATAAGATCCTCGCTTTTAGCGACTGCTTTTTTATCCAACTTTGCCATACACTTTTTATGAAGTGCCACATATTTGTCTAAAAATGCCGTCGATTCTTTCGTTTCGAGATGCGGCAAGAGTCGTTGAATTGTCTCTTTAATATGACCAATAACCCCGAGCGCAATGGCATGACGAAGCCCAAGTTTGGCAACATCAATATCTATCTGAACAATCTGGGCATGTTTCGGATAGAACTGCGACCAAGCAAAATCTGCCCCTAAAATAATCAGCGTATCGCAATGTTCGATCATCTCGTAACCCGATTTAACGCCCATCATGCCGGTCATTCCTACATTATAGGGATTATTACCTTCAACGAAATCTTTACCGCGAGAAGTATGCGCGATCGGGGCTTTCAATTTCTCAGCAAGAGATATTAGCTCCGCATGTGCGCCCTCACAACCAGCGCCCGCATAAATCCCTATCTTTCCGCCCGCATTAATAATCTCGGCAAGTTTTAAAAGCTCGCTATCTACAGGATAAACTAAGGGTTCTCTCGCTTGATAACGCTGCCCTATGGGAAGATCTTCCACTTCAGTTGCACTGATATCTGATGGCAATATCACCACCGCAACGCCTTTTTTAGCGAGCGCTTCTTGGCATGCCGTCATAATGACACGTTTTGCTTCTTGTGGGCTTCTCACCTCTTCACAATAGACAGAACATCCTTCATAGATCGGTTTATAATCCACTTCTTGTGGGAAATTTGTACCGAGCACATTGGTCGGCAACTGACTGGCGATTAAAACCACCGGCGCACCATTTCTATGACTTTCAAATAATCCATTAATAAAATGCAGACTGCCCGGACCGCAAGAACCTGCGCATGCTGTTAATCCTTTCGTCATAAATGATTCGGCGCCGGCAGCAAATCCCCCTACTTCTTCATGGCGCATATGCACCCATTCAATATCTGTATGAAACCGCATGGCATTTGTCACATCATTGAGCGTATCACCCACTACGCCATAACAACGCTTTACACCAAAGGACTCCAGTGTTTCCACTATAATTTGTGCAACTTTTTTTCGAGACATATAACAATCCTTATTTTTTCAAAAAGTTATCTTTTAAGAGATCCATAAAGGTATGACCTTCCCCACCTAAAATAGCTTTTGCGCCATAAAGAGCCATATTTTCATAGTTTGAAAATTCAGTATGCGGTGGCCATAAAAGCTCTAATCGGCTGACATGCACATCAAGTAGTGCCGGTCCCTCGTGGGATAGGAAGGCTTTAACAGAATCTTCTAATTCATGAGATCCCTTCACACTAAACCCTTTAATACCGATAGCATCTGCAACTTTTGCAAAATCAGGGTTTTGTAGATCCGTGTAACTATTTACAATGCCCTCAGCTTTCATCTCTAGTTCCACAAAATCGAGCGTCCCGTTATTGAGTACAACTACTTTTACGGGTAACTTTTCTTGCACAAGTGTCAATAGATCACCCATCAACATGGCAAGACCTCCATCGCCAGATACGGAGATGACTTGTCTTTCAGGATAGGCCTTTTGCAATCCTATTGCCTGCGGCATCGCATTGGCCATGGTACCGTGCTTCATTGACAAGAGCGTTCGACGTTTTCCATTGGTACGAAAGTGGCGCGTAACCCATGCCATCGCCGTACCCGTATCACCGGTCATTAGCGCATCTTCCGCTCCATATTCACTCAATAATTCAAGGAGATATTGCGGATGAATTAAATCCTCACTATCTGCTATCGCCTTCTCTTTTAGTTGTGCCATCGTTTCTGTATGCATTTTTGTATATTTATCTAAAAATGCAGTCTCTGATTTAGCATCTAAACTTGGTAAAAGTGCAGTAATGGTATCTTTCACACTCCCAATCACACCAAGTTCTATCGCATGACGAAGCCCAAGCTTTCCAGCATCTAAATCGACTTGGACAATTTTCGCATTCTCTGGATAGAACTGCGACCATGCAAAATCAGCCCCTAAAATCAGGAGTGTATCGCAATTTTTGATCATCTCATAACCCGATTTAACACCTAGCATTCCTGTCATACCGACATTATAAGGATTATTACCTTCTACAAAATCTTTAGCCCTCGATGTATGGGCAATCGGTGCATTGAGCTTTTGACATAATGCCATCAGCTCCGCATACGCGCCCGCACAACCATATCCTGCATATATACCAACATTAGTGCCTGCATTAAGAATTTTAGCAATTTTGGCAATTTCGACATCATCAGGGCGAACAACGGGTTCTTTTGGCTGATATTGCTGTAAAATTGGCAGATCTTCCACTTCCGTTGCACTGATATCTGAAGGCAAGATCACAACTGCAACCCCCCGTTTTGTGAGCGCTTCTTGACATGCTGTCATAATGACACGTTTTGCTTCATGCGGATTTTTCACTTCCTCACAAAATACTGAACAGGTCTTATATATCGGCATATAATCCACTTCTTGTGGAAAATTTGTACCAAGGACGTTTGTCGGTAATTGACTGGCGATTAAGACCACTGGTGCGCCATTACGATGACTTTCAAATAGCCCATTAATAAAGTGCAGGCTACCAGGACCGCAAGATCCCGCACATGCCGTGAGATTATTCGTCATTAAAGCTTCCGCACCTGCCGCAAAACCACCGGCTTCTTCGTGGCGCATATGAACCCATTCAATATTCGAATGATGACGCATTGCATCTGTAACATCATTGAGCGTATCACCGACAACACCATAGCAACGTTTAACACCCGCATTTTCAAGTGCTTCCACTATAATTCGTGCAACTTTCTTCTTAGACATATGCTCTCCATATTGACAATAATAAAGATACTCATCTTTACATTGTAATATTTTCGAACCTATATACAAACCATTAATATATTTATATTTACCATTAACTTATAACCATAACTAAAATAGATATTTAGCGCGCTCTTATTAAAAAAGCGTTTGCTGAATGGGGGAATACTCGAGATTTTCTTCTAGCATTTTTTGACGTATCCAAGCTTCTATTACAGCTAATATATAGTCAATTTCATCCTCTACCAAAGCTCTTTGATCGGTAATATTGTGCCATTTTAATAAACATTGCCGACAACATGTCCCCGTTGCATGTTGGGCGATAAAAACCGGATGCCCTTTCATTGGCGTTTGTGCGCCATCATTTTTAGGCTTAAAAGGTGCCAATCGTTCACGTATAAAACGATTTCCTTCTAATATAATTATTTTGATAGGTTTATTTTTAATTTGGTGAATTTCAATATCTCTTAATTTAAATCCTGAGCGAAAGGGAGATTGTTTTAAGCGTTTAAATAGAAGTTTTATTTTGTCATTTACCCCTTTTCCTTTCATTGTGAGTGCATTATATTTATCTTCTATATTGTTAATATTCATCATGTTTTTTTAATATTTCTATAATATTTTTAAGGTATTTGAAGGTTTCTCCAGAAAAGAGAGCCTTTTTAAACCGTCAATAAGATCTAAGGGCGTAAATGCAAAATCATGAATTTTTGAATATTTAGCGACTAAACTATGGGCAAGGACACTTTGAATTGCGCTATGTAATGGCGTATATCCTTGTGCTAATAATGCGCCGATCATTCCAGCTAAAACATCACCACTGCCCCCTTTTGCTAAACGATTCGTTCCCAAATTACAGACATAGACAATCCCTTGGTGCGCAATTAGTGTATTTGCACCTTTTAATATTAATACTCCTCGGTATTGCTGACTAAACGCCCGGGCTAGTTCAAAACGATTCGCTTGAATGTCCGTAATCGAATAAGTAAGAGTACCGTTGATGTCCGCATTCTCTAAAAGTGCTAAAAATTCTTTGGGATGTGGTGTAAATATGACATCTTCTTTATTTTTCAAAGCCTTAATAAACGTCTTTTCATACAATAAATCAGCGTCTACTACTAAGGGGTAAACCATTATTTTTTTCAATTCTAATGAATGGATATGATTACCTAAGCCCATCCCAACGGCAACTGCCGTTGTTTTATCTGATAATTCAGCCATTTGCATGATTTCAGAAGGCTTATCACCCTGCCCGACAAGCGCAACAATTCCCGCCCCAAAACGTGTTCCTGCAAGACTACTTAAAATACTTGCACCCGCCTGCTCACCTTTAATCACGCTTAAAAAACCATAATTTCCCTTATTAGAATCATTCAAGGATCTCAATGGTAATTGTAGATCTGATTCCTCTAATAGATAGGTATCAGAATCGGTTTCATATAAAGATCTCGGTATCCCTAAATCCGCGACAACAATCTGTCCTACAGAATCTTTCACTGAATCTATCAATAGATCTTGCTTTAAAGCACCCATCGTCACGGTAATATCCGCCTTAAAAGCAGTGCTATAAAGCCCTGTCGGCATATCACAGGCTATTTTCAAGCCCTTGCGCCCATTTAAAGTATTCAATAACTGCTGAAGATCTGCTGATAATTCATGATATTGAGAGGCGCCGAAAAGTGCATCCACATAGATATCCACAATCGGTAAATCCGTGACTGCTGCTACCGGATCACTTTCAATCAGGGTAATTCCTAATTTAAGTGCCCTATCCTTTTGTTTTTGCGCCATTTTTGAAATGGGTGGAAAGAGAGAAAGAATTATCACCTTATATTCTTGCATTATTAGCCGCGCCAGCGCGTAACCATCCGCACCATTATCACCTGGTCCGCACAGTATTAATACTGACTCCTGCTGCTTACGAGCCTCTCTTCTCGCAAGAATAGCTTCTTTAATACCCAGCGCTGCATGCTCCATCATCACTTCACTCGATAATTGATAAATATCACGAGCACGCTCATCTAATATTAAACACTCTTTGAATATTGTTTGCATGGGATCGCCCTATTGGATTTATCTAATTTTCTATTATCCCCTTTGTCGATCCATTCATCAAAATCATCTCGTTTATCTTCAAAAAAATCTCCATTTTTACGCCCTTTTAAAAGAAGAACATTCTCCCTCTCCTTGATAAATAAATTTTATCAATTATAGATAATCGATCGATTATATCGGTATCACTATTTGTGATACTTAGGGCAATAAGCTAATTGTCCAAAAAATTCTTTTTTTGAAAAATACGAGAGAACTTGAATTTCAAATAAGCTCACTCTAAATCCTGATTGTAATGAATCTAATTTTAAAAAATTTTACCGATATAGAACCTCTTTTTATACACATATTGAGTAAATAGTAGCCACTAATTGCCAAAAAAACAATCAAAATTAAGCAAAAAAGAGATAAAAAAAGCCGATGACATAAAATCATCGGCGATTGGCATTGTTAATAATTACTATTTAATATCAGTATGTTGTCTGTTTTTGTTTACGATCTTTCTATGATTTAGAAGCGGGCTTTACCTTTCCTTGTTTAGTCGACCAATAAGTCGCTAAGAGCGGACCTGATATATTATGCCAAAAACTAAAGATTGCGCTGGGTACAGCGGTCACAGGATCTAGTGCAAAGTGTGTTTTAGCAAGCGCGGCACCAAGTCCTGAATTTTGCATTCCGACTTCAATGGAAACAGCTTTACTATCTGCATACTCCAATTTAAATAGCCGTGAGAGCCAAAACCCAAAAAGATATCCCAAACCATTATGGAGTATAACTACACCAAAAATCAGTAACCCTGATTCAATAATCGATTGCTTGCTACCACTTACAACGGCAGCAACAATTAAGACAATCGCGGTAACAGAGATAAGCGGTAGGGCTTCTGTCGCTTTTGCAATCGAGGATTTAAAAATCATTCGTAAAATAACGCCTAAAGCAATGGGTAGTAATACCATTTTAAGTACAGAAATAAACATAGCGCCCACAGCGATATCAATCCATTGGCTCGCTAAAATATAGAAAACTGCAGGAGTTAATATCGGGGCGAGTAGGGTAGAGACAGACGTACACGCGACAGAAAGAGCAATATTTCCTTTTGCAAGATAGGTCATTACATTAGAAGCTGTGCCACCAGGACATGAGCCTACTAAAATAACCCCAACCGCTATTGCTGGCGGCAACATAAAGACAACCGATAGACCATAAGCGAGTAGGGGCATAATTACAAACTGGGCAACAACACCTATAATAACAGCCTTCGGATGCCGGAGAATTACCCCAAAATCAGAAACAGTCAACGTCATTCCCATACCGAGCATCACAATGCCGAGTAACCAGGGAACATAAGGACCGATCACTTTAAAAGTATCTGGGGTAAAAAAAGCTAAACCAGCGAAGAGTAAAACCCATAAGGCAAAGGTTTTTCCCACAAATTGGCTCAAACGAGCAAGTGCTTGCATACAATATTCCTCAATTAATTTTGGTACAGTTAATCCATGCGCCTACCCATCTCCACTTTTGGTGGTAGAGAATTAATCGTGAATTTGTACCTTTTTGAGGAATTTATAAAATACGCATTGATATGAATAGTAAGGGTAATTATTCATTCTCTATTCAAGGGTAAAACTAGGCTTGAAATCAGCGTAGCACACTTATCTATAACTTCCTGCCTAATTTATTATCGCCTTAATTATATCAATTTTTACGCTATTTTAGAGATCTTCTGATTAGCCTTTAAGATGGCCATAATGACACTACTTGCCTTGTTTTCAGTCTCTTCTACTTCACTCTCTGCAATTGAATCCAGCACAATCCCGGCACCCGCTTGTACTTTTGCGACACCATTTTGCACATAAGCGGAACGAATTGTAATCGCGCTATCAAACCGATCTCCGATCATCAATCCTTCGATATAGCCAATTGCACCCCCATAACTGCCGCGAGCGGTATCTTCATAACGATAAATTTCCTGCATTGCATATACTTTTGGTGCACCGGTTAATGTACCCATATTCATAACGGCAAGATAAGCATCAAGGGGGGATAAGTCAGATCGAAGACGCCCCGCAACGCGAGAAACTAAGTGCATCACATATCGATAACGATCAACCTTCATCAGATCTTTAACATAAATAGAATCTGGGTCTGAGATGAGTGCTAGATCCTCTTTTGCAAGATCCACCAACATCATATGTTCTGACACCTCTTTTTTATCCGTCTTTAAAATTGTTTCCATTTGCGCATCAAGTTCTGCATCAATTTCGCCCGCCACTAACCCCCGTTTTTTGGTACCGGCAATAGGGTATAACTCGAGCTCTCGGGTATCTGGCGCGTATTTCAACGCTGATTCTGGAGATGCTCCGAAAAGCGTAAAGTCTTCATCATGCAGATAAAATAGATAAGGACTCGGATACGCATTTTTTAGCTCCGCATAACTTGCAAAGGGAGAAGGGCAAGGTAATGTAAATGCACGAGAAGGAACAATTTGTAATAACTTACCGGCTTTAATTTGCGCAATAAAGTCATATATAGCCTGTTTAAAGGGCGCACTATTGGGAATATTCACGCCATTTTGCTGACTAACAATGGGCTGATGAATATCAACCTGTGGATAACCTTGTGAATAAGCTTTTTCTGCTTGAAGCGCTGTCCCTTTCGATATAGCCTGTTTTTGTTCGGCATCTATTCCCTCTAACTCTGCTGTGGATAACTCTGGGGATAGAGTGGATGTCTGAGCAGCTACTTTTTGATCTAACGCTTTTACGAGCTGCTCATAATTAAAAGCTGTTTCATTAAAAGTTCGGTAAGCATCCATTCGGGCATTTTCAAGATAATCAAGATAGAGATGCTCGTAGGTTGCTGTTTTCGCTTGATGGTCGAGCGTAATCATCTCTTCTGCAAAGAAAAGACAGAGATCTCGCTCACGACCTTTCTCTGGTACATTAATTTGATAAAACTCCCCTACTAAATCATATCCAAACAATCCGCCGACAAAGGGCGCAAACTCAGGATTTTTAAGCGCTAATAGCGGATCAATAATAGTTAGAACGCCGCGGGGATATTTTTCCTTATCGTTTATAAATTGAAAATCTGCAGATAACTCACCATCCTTACGAAGCTCTGTTGAAAAGTAGCTTTTGAGATAATCTAAGAGATGTTTGCCGACCACAGAAGTAACTTTAACGGTCACAATATCTTTTAATGCAGTGATTCTCAGAGAAACCTTAGTCACTAACATGCTTTTAAGCGCCGTTTGATCATCCGTTCTCGCGGATTCAAATAACATCGCGTGGGCTTTATTTTCAGACTCAATAAGATATTGAAATAGTGTAAAGGGCTCAAATTCCGTAGATATAGAACGGGATAAGGTAAATACTTCTGATCTTTTAATAGGGTCTGACATGTTGCTCTCCTCAAATATGACTGTCTAATTTACGCTTTTGTTTTCGCCGCAATATTTGGGAGGTAATAAAAAAGCCCGCATATTGCAGGCTTTTATCGATTCACTGTTTAAATTTTATTGTCCATACATCCACAGTGATTGCCCGCTTAATAATGCGCGTAACCACCAACGACGGAAAAAACGAACTGATAATGTATTCACTGAATTGAGTCCTATGAATTTATAAAATTTAAAACGAATATATTCCGATATTTCAATCAAGGAATTTTTCTATTTATCCTCTTTTATCACGACGCTAACAACGTTGTATCATACATCGGGATAAAAAAAGAACCCTGATCTTTTCGAAATTCTTAGGATATAATTTGCATAGTTTTTGGAGGAAGTCAACAAATTTTATTTCAAAAAGTCAGGGCCAAGAGCAGAAACCATTAAAAATAACAACACAGGACAATTTAGAATATATCTAAAAAACCTTTATAAAATAATAAGATAAATTATTGAAGCCCCGCTTCAACTTCTTTTGCTTGTGCTTCAATACTCATTAAACCATTTCCTGATAAGTACCAAAGTTTTGGCTCAAGATAGATAACATCGATAGCTTTACCATCTTTTGTTTTAACAGTAGAAACCACGTCTGTTTTAAAGGATTCTAAAGCCATTGGCTCAACACCAATTGCAGCACTTCTATCCACAATATAGATCACATCAGGCTGTACTTCAGCGAGGAATTCAGCAGTGACTGCTTGTCTCTCTTCTGAGGGTGCTTTTGTAATCGCATTTTTCACACCGAGGAAATTATGGATAAATTTACCCGCGCCGCCTGCGGGTGCTGCGAATGTATTACCCGCGTTATGCATCATAACAAGTGCCGTTTTATCACTTTTAGCAATGTTTGCACGGATGCCATCTAATTTTGTATTTAATTCAGTCAGCTTTGCGTTTGCTTCCGTTTCTGCATTTACATACTTAGCAAGCGCTAAAATATTTTGTGAAACAGAGGCGTAATAGTCATCTGGGTTAGCCGCAAAATTAAGTACTGGCGCGATTTGCTCAAGTTCAGCAACTTTTCCGCCTAAGCGTGGGGAGATTACAATAAATGAAGGCTTAATTTCCGTTAAAAGTTCGATATTCGCGTCTTTTAATCCACCTGTATTTTTAGCATCGTTTGTAGTCACTTTACCAATATACTCAGGAAGACCTGATACAGGGTAACCGACAACCGCATCTGTTTTACCAAGCGCTTGTAATGTGTCTAATGCACCAAAATCCATGACAACACCGGTTGCTGATTCAGCAGGGTTTGCAAGTGATAAACTCATCATTAAAGGGAATACAAGCATGCTGCGTTTTAATAAAGTCTTCATTTAAAATCTCTCTATAATCAAATTTTGTATATAAGTATGTGATCGCAATTTATCATCTGTTTACACTATCGAGATAGGGATAAAAAATTCTAGCTCAATATAAATTGTACTGGTGAACGCTTGGTTCGATTCTCAATTGAACTTTACTCTCTATTGAGAATTATTATTATTCAGTATCTTATATCGTTTGTCTACTCTTTTTGGAAAGATTTTTTAAATATAAAATATATACAATTCTTTCAAAGAGTTAAACTCATTACGACGCTTACTTTTATTTAAAAATTGATATAAAACACCTAATAGAAAATTTTATTTCCTATTTTTAAACCTGTTTTATTTTTTTTGCCCACAAGAAAAGAGCCATGGCTCACCGGCTTAAGCAATAAGTTTGTACTTTAAAGGTTATATTTAAACGATGATTGTTGATTGCAAAGGATTACATAAAGACTTATTGATAAAAATTGTACTCACGTTTTTCGCAGGGTTATCCATATAGTTATCCACAGTATTTATATGTTTTTGAATAATACTCTCAATTTGATTCTTTCCATTCAAGGTTTCAAGTGTTAGAATACTGCCAATTTTAAGAACATAGAATTATATCTAAATAGGGAGAGATAAAGATGAAAACGACACAAATCGCGATTCGCTTCTCTCTATTTATTGAATAAACAGCCGACACGTTAGTCGGCTTTTTTTTGGAAAAAAACAAAGAAGACGCAGAATAATGACAAAACCAATAATTGCACTCGACTTTCCAAACTACCTTGAAACCAAGGCTTTTTTGGAAATGATGCCGAAAGAAGAAAAGTTATATATTAAAATTGGCATGGAGCTTTTCTATAACGAAGGTCCTATGTTAGTTGAAACACTCAAAGCCAGAGGTTATGAGGTTTTCTTAGATTTAAAACTCTATGATATTCCCAATACTGTGAAAAGCGCGATGATCGGCCTTGCAAAAATGGGCGTAGATATGGTGAACGTTCATGCCGCTGGCGGTAAACGTATGATGGAAGAGGCGATGGAAGGCCTTGAGATTGGTAGTGGTAATTCAAAGCGTCCTCGTCTGATTGCCGTCACACAGCTCACAAGTATGAGCGAGCAAGAGATGCAGCAAGAACAAAACATCCAGACAAGCTTGCTAGAATCCGTTATTCACTATAGTAAAATGACAAATAACTCAGGGCTTGATGGGGTCGTCTGCTCCGCGCTTGAAGCGAAAATGGTTAAGGAAAATACACGCGAAAGCTTTTTATGTGTCACGCCGGGCATCCGTCTTGCGTCTGATGCTGCTGATGATCAGCGCCGTATCATGACGCCTTTTGATGCCAAACAAAATGGCTCAAGTTACATAGTTGTTGGCCGCTCAATTACCCAAGCAAAGGATCCACTCCAAGCTTATTACACAGTTAAAGAAGAATGGGATAGAACATTATGATTAAAAATGAAGTCGCAAAAGCACTCCTCTCCATCAATGCAGTTTCACTCTCACCCAATGACCCTTTTACTTGGGCTTCTGGTATTAAATCACCGATCTACTGTGATAATAGATTAATCGTGAGTTATCCAGAAGTACGGAAATTTATCTCTAAAAATCTTATCCAATTGATTAAAGAACAATTTCCAGACGTTGAAGTGATTGCCGGCACTGCAACTGCGGGTATTCCGCACGCTTCATGGGTCAGTGCAGTTTTAGAAAAACCAATGGTATATGTCAGAAGCTCCCCTAAAAAGCATGGTCGCGGTAATATGATCGAAGGGATTATTCAGCCAGGGCAAAAAGTGGTCATCGTTGAAGATTTAATCTCTACAGGTGGCAGCTCAATCACATGTGCTCATGCGCTTCGTGAAGCGGGTGCTGAAGTGATTGGCGTTGCGGCAATCTTCTCTTATGAATTACCCATTGCGGCTGAAAACTTTGAGAGAGAAGGGATTCGTTATGCAACATTAAGTAACTATCCTGCGCTTTTAGAAACAGCACTTAATAAAAATATTATTAATGAAACAGAACGTGTTGCACTCACTGAGTGGAACAAAGATCCTGGGAACTGGGGTAAATAGATCACTATGTTAATGGAGATTGTGGAATATATTGTCGATGTTTTAAATGTTTTCTCAGTCATTATATTGCTTGTGGGCGCTTTAAAAGCAGCCTGGGATTTTATTCGCAATGAATTCTCAGGAGGCAGCCGCTTTGAAATCGCTAACAAAAATAATGGCATTAAAATTTACTTAGGATCCTACATCCTATTAAGTTTAGAAGTTTTAATTGCCTCCGACATTATTGAAACGATCATGAACCCCTCCATAGATGATATGTTAATTTTGGCGGGTATTGTCGTAATTAGAACTGCAATCTCCTATTTCTTAGGGAAAGAGATTGAAGCCGGTATGGGTGAACATGAAGAGATTACCCCTTCTAACGATGCAGAGATAGAGAATTCTAAAAAATCTCCAAAATAACGCTGCCTCTATCTCTACTCTGTCAGGATATTATCAAAAACAGAAATGCCTCAAACTCAATAGTTTGAGGCATTTTTTTAAAATTAAATTTTAATACTCTACTGAATAGACCGATTTTATAATCGGTGGTGTGTTCCCATCAAATAGCTTGATAACACCTTTAAAAGAAGACCATATGCCGGCAAAAATAGCACAACTGAAATACCCATTTTAAAGAAATAATCTACACTGGCCACTTCTACTAAGTGTTCAGCCATATAAGGGTCTTTCGTACCGTAAAAGGCAATGCCAAAGAAAGCAATCGTATCCACTAGATTCCCAATAATTCCGGATAGTAAAGGTGCAATCCACCAAACATAATTTTGCCTGAAACGATTAAATACTACGATATCCATTAACTGCCCAATGACATATGCTGCAAAACTTGCAAACGCAATTTGCGCAACGGCACCGTTAAAGGTTTCAAGCGCATCTGCACCTTGCCATGTACCCTCTGTAAATAATACCGAGATTAAATACGATACGATTAGGGCAGGGAACATTGTGAAAAAGATAATTCTCCGGGCAGAGGAAGCCCCAAAAATACGCACCGTAAGATCGGTGGCTAAAAATATAAAAGGATAACTAAACGCGCCCCAAGTGGAATGAAATCCAAAAAGAGACATCGGCATCTGCACTAAAAAGTTACTCGATGCAATCACAATAATATGAAACAGCACTAGCCAAGGAAGTGCATGCATTTTCTCGGGCTGTTGATTAAAAACTGAGATCATAAATTGATTATTTCTACGCATAAATGATAGATAAAAATAAACAACAATCGCACTTAAAAGCACTGACTACCTGTAAAGAAATCTGAATGGATTAATTTAGTTACAGGCTGGGAATCAATACAGATATGAGAGGTTGTTGTTTATTTTAAAATGGACGAATGATAAAAGGATACGACGCTCTTTCATTCGATAAAAGTAGGGATAATCTACTCAAATCCTGTACCTAATCCCTAAAACTGGAAACTCTCTAATCGGCGCAATGCGACATCAGCCCAACGAGTACCCTCTTTTCCATAATTGGCATACGGATGAATAGATATTCCGCCTCTTGGTGTAAATTCTCCACGGACTTCTATATAAAGCGGGTCCATTAATGCAATAAGGTCATTGAGAATGATATTCACGCAATCTTCATGAAACGAGCCATGATTTCGGAAACTAAAGAGATAGAGTTTTAAAGATTTACTCTCTACCATCTCAATCGTGGGGACATAAGAGATATAAATCGTGGCAAAATCAGGCTGATTTGTCATCGGACAGAGTGTTGTGAATTCAGGACAGTGAAAGTTCACAAAATATTCCCGTTTGGGATGATCATTTTTAAATGTTTCTAAAATAGCCGGACTGTAATCAGTAGGATAAACAGTCGCTTGATTCCCGAGTAATGTTAAATTCTCAAGTTGTTCTTTTTTTGATTCAGTCATAGACAATTCCTAGTTTTTTAATGTGGGATGGTTACGAACCACACATGCAATATAAACGCTATACTGCAAAGAAGGAGCTATTGTATTTTTTTTAGATATGAAATACAACGACAACCTTCAAATTGATATTCAAATATCATTCCTCACTATTTTTTATTAAGTTGATAATTTGTGATATTTCAAGTGATCAGAAGTCATTCACTTGTTATAATACTTCGCGCTTAAATTTCTCGCATTTCCCCTCTCTATCGTTCATGAAGGATTTTTTATGACACAGCACAATCACGCCCCTATTATCGAGAAAGGAGACAAGAAAACACTTCTTGCTGCAACGCTCGGTTATGCTATGGATGGCCTCGATATTATGATTTTAGCCTTCGCACTTATTTTAATTAAGAGCGAGTTTGGATTAACGGATGCTGAAGGGGGAATGATACAAACAATCACCTTAATCGGAACCGTGATTGGGGGAATCATCTTTGGAATGCTCGCTGATAAATATGGACGCGTACGTGTTTTCAACTGGACGATCCTACTCTTTTCCGTCTTTACAGGATTAGCAGCTATTTCAACCTCTGCGGAAATGTTTACGACATTCCGCTTTATTGCCGGCCTTGGTTTAGGCGGTGAGTTTGGTATTGGCATGACTTTAGTCGCGGAAACATGGCCTGCTAACAAACGCTCTCGCGCCACATCTGTTGTGGCTATAGGCTTTCAAATCGGTATTGTTCTTGCCGCATTAGTGAGCTTATTATCCCCCTATATTGGCTGGCATGGTATGTTCTTAATCGGCGCATTGCCTGCGCTTTTAGTATGGTGGACGCGCCGAAATCTTCAAGAGCCGGCAATCTGGTTAAAAATAAAATCTGAAAACCGCAATAAAATTACCATTAAACCGCTATTTAAAGATACGCGTACAACGATGACTACGATCGGTTTGATGATCGCGACAAGTGTACAAAACTTTGGATTCCACGGCATTATGATTTGGATGCCGACTATGCTTGCGAAAGAACATGGTTTTACACTATCAGGGACATTTTACTGGACCTTAATTACAACCATCGGTATGGTCATTGGCACGCTCACATTTGGCGCTACTTCTGATAAAATTGGTCGCCGCCCAACTTACATATTCTTCCTCGTTGTCAGTGCTGCCTTTGTATGGATCTACTTCCAACAATCTAACTATTATGTACTGATGTTCCTTGGGGCGATCTTAGGTTTCTTTGTAAACGGTATGATGGGGGGATATGGTGCGCTTCTATCTGAACATTATCCGACAGAAGCTCGATCATCTGCACAAAACATCATCTTTAATATTGGCCGCGGTATTGCGGGATTTGCCCCTTTCATTATTGGTGCTCTCGCAATGACCTATGACATTAGCTATGCACTCAGTTTAATCTCGGGTGTATACCTTCTCTCAGCGCTTGCATTTATTTTCCTTATTCCTGAAACTAAAGGGAAAATTCTTGAATAAAAAATAGGGATAATCAGACTCAAAATCTGATAGTCAACAATCTCTATTGATTGTGAATATATAGTT
>CANRON010000031.1 GCA_947632245.1 uncultured Ignatzschineria sp.
CCAGCATTTTACGCTAGAAATATTCATAACAACAGCTTACCGCATAAAAAGTTACCCAAAGCTATTTACACTCTCATCAATCATGCAATAAAAAAAGCTACTTCATTAAAAGTAGCTTTTCAAAAGTCTATGCCAATACATAAAGCTTATATCTTATGAAACGATATCAACCTTAGGAGGACCACTGATATCGAGTGATGCAGGATCATGATCATGTTTTTGGTCCATGCCACGAATAGGACGTCCTTCCATAATATCTTCAACTTGCGCAGCATCAATCGTTTCGATTTCAAGCAATACTTCTGCCATCTTATGCAGTTTATCGATATCAGCTTCTAAAACCTCAACAGCGCGTGCATAGTTACGATCAATAATTGCACGCACCTCGAGATCAATCTGTCTTGCTGTTTCATCCGAAACACCTGCAGCATTACCAGAATGACCCCCTAAGTAAGATTCATTACTATCAGCATAAGATCTAAAGCCCATCTTTTCAGATAAACCCCACTCAGTTACCATTTTCTTCGCTAACCCAGTTGCATGTTGAATATCGCTTGAAGCACCTGTAGTTACTGCATCATATCCAAAGATTAATTCCTCGGCGATACGTCCACCAAATACCATTGCTAATTTATTCTCAAGCCACATTCTCGGAACACTCACATGATCACGCTCTGGCAGTGTCATTGTCACCCCTAAAGCTCTACCACGTGGAATGATCGTCACTTTGTAGACGGGATCAGATTTTAAACGGTAACCAATAATCGCGTGACCCGCTTCATGATACGCCGTCAATTTCTTATCATCATCAGTCATCTGCATTGAACTACGCGCAGCACCCATCATGATTTTATCTTTTGCTTCTTCCAAATCATATAGCGTTACTTGTGATTGATCTTTACGTGCCGCAAAAAGTGCCGCTTCGTTAACGAGGTTCGCAAGGTCTGCACCTGAGAAACCTGGTGTTCCACGCGCAATTTGCTCAATATCCACATCGCTACTTGCAGGTACATTACGAAGATGTACTTTTAAGATCGCAATTCGACCCACAACATCTGGTAATGGTACAACAACTTGTCTATCGAATCGACCTGGGCGAAGAAGCGCCGGATCTAAAACATCAGGACGGTTAGTTGCTGCAATAATGATTACGCCTTGGTTATCCGCAAATCCATCCATCTCTACGAGAAGCTGGTTTAACGTCTGCTCACGCTCATCATGCCCGCCGCCCATACCAGAACCACGATGACGACCGACTGCATCAATCTCATCAATAAAGATAATGCATGGCGCATGTTTTTTCGCTTGTTCGAACATATCACGTACACGTGATGCCCCAACACCCACAAACATCTCCATAAAATCAGAACCAGAGATCGTAAAGAAAGGGACTTTCGCTTCGCCGGCGATCGCCTTAGCTAAAAGCGTCTTACCGGTACCTGGAGAGCCGACCATCAAAATACCGCGGGGGATTTTACCACCGAGCTTTTGGAATCGTCCTGGATTACGCAAGAAATCGACAATCTCACCCACTTCCTGCTTCGCTTCATCCGCTCCTGCTACATCTGCGAAAGTTGTCTTAATTTGGTCTTGGGTAAGCATTTTTGCTTTCGACTTACCAAAACTCATAGGACCACCTTTTCCGCCGCCACCCGATTGGCGCATCATGAATAGGAAGAATCCTAAAAGCAATAAAATAGGTAATAGGTTTAAGAACACAGAAAGGAACATATTCTGTGTACGTAATGATTTACCCGTAAATTTAACCCCTTCATCCATAAGGCTCTGAATGAGAGGTCCATTATTGGTTTCAGGATTAATGGTCGAAAATCGAACGTTGTCATTTGTTACGCCTTCAATATTCGCACTGCCAGCACCACTCATACTGACTTCACGAATTTGTCCTGCGTCCACTTGTTTCAGAAAATCTGAATAGGGGATTTCTCGGCCCCCGCCACCGCCAAAGCCCTGGAATAGCATAAATACAAAAATACCTATTCCAAGCCATAAAGCTATATCTCTTCCCTTGTACTTCAAAAGACTAACCTCGATTTTATAGTTGAAATCAATTGCAAAATATAAACAGCTATTATTACACTTCTATCATCAATCCTGAAGTCATAGCTATTTACTCTTTTTTACTAAAAAGCCATATAGAAGTCTATCACGGTTTAGAAGTAATTCCTCATAATCTGAGGTTAATTTTCTCCTTTTCAAGTGAAAGACCCTTTAATTATTATTCAAACAATCCTTAAAGGCTAACACTGACTATTTATCACTCAAAAAAGCGTTTTTATTCTTGTTCACTCTCATCATTCTTGCCGCCTTTAAACCCCTTCGCAAGAAGATAAATCTCAGCACTGCGTGATCGTGATGCTTTAGGTTTACGCGTCACTACTTTTGTGAAGTTTTTCTGTAGTAGTTTGTAATACTCCTGGAAGCCTTCTCCTTGGAAAATCTTTAAAAGATAATCACCGCCGGGCTTTAAATTTGTCTGAATAAAATCTAACGCAAGCTCGAGTAGATACATTGTTTTTGGCTGGTCGACCCCTTTGATGCCACTCATATTTGGCGCCATATCAGATAGCATAACATCAACCTTTCTGCCATCTAAGACCTCTAACAATTCATCAAGCACTTCATCATCCCGAAAGTCGCCTTGAATAAAGTGACAACCTGCCAGTGAATCAATGGGCAATAAATCCAAACCAATCACAATCCCATTATGCCCCACACGATGCATAGCATATTGCGACCAACTACCAGGCGCCGCGCCGAGATCCACAACTGTCATACCCGGGCGAAATAATTTATCTTTCTCATCAATTTCTTGAATTTTATAGATCGCACGTGAGCGCCAGCCTTCTCTTTTTGAACGTAGGACAAACTCATCATCCATATGCTCTTTTAACCATCTTGTGCTACTCGCACTTCTTTTTTTAGCCATAATTAATTTACTCTTGATATTTTCTATGCATCTCACGATACGGTAAAAGCGCGCTAATGTAACATAATTGCATAAATTCGCTATTCTTTTTTGACACTATTAAACAGTCTCTTTTTTATATTATTTACCGAACCACGCGATGAAAATTATTCTTCTCTATACCTACTTATTTAAGTATAAAATATCGGCACTATTTCTAATGCGCCATTCCATTAAAATACGATTACCTGGAAGTTGAATCGGTGATACTCTCGCTCTACTGCCAATATAAAGGACTCATAATAATACGTAAAACTCTGCAGATTACTTTATCTTTTGTGCCATTACTTAAGAAACCATTCTATAAGATAAATCCCGTCATATCACTCTTCAAAAACAAGTCTTAGATGAGAAACTACTCGTTCCTAACGTTTTTCTTGTTTCTGATTAAGTTCTGATAAACCAGAATCTTCCCTTGCTTCGATTTTAGCAACGACTGCCTGATATTGCAGTAAGAAAGATTTCCCCCTTCCGACAAGATAAAGACTTCCACATATGCCAAAAAAGAGTAATATAGTGAGCTCGACAACCGGTGTCAAATTCATAAAATGAACCGCGACTAAAAGGATGATACCGGCAAGCAACATTCCAAAAGCTAATGCTTTCAAACTTTTAAAAAGATGACGTAGCTGCTCGTTATGTGATACGCTTATCTCTTTATTTCGAGAACTATTTTCATTACTCATGACACAAATTAAACTCACAATTGAACATATTAAGTTCCTCAAAGGTAAAGCCCATCATTTAGATCCAGTTCTCATTTTAGGAGACAAGGGTGTAACGGAAAGCTTTATCAAAGAAGCTTCTAAAGCGCTTTCACATCACGAGCTGATCAAAATCAAGCTTGCAGGACGTGATCGCGATGAAAGAGAGTCTATCACAGAAGAGATCGTGACTGCATTAAATGCATCACTTATTCAGAAGATTGGGACAATGATTGTCCTTTTCAAGCGCAACAACGAAACTCCGAAGATTTTCTTCAACTTTAAATAAGTTAACCCTTATTCATGTATGCGCTTTTGGGCGTACAAATTGATCATAATATCTAATTAAATAGAGGGGAAACCCTCTATTTTGCTATGCGCTTAAAAAAGGTCATTGTTGAAAAAGCGATGACCTTTACTGCCTATTATGTTGTTCAATATCTATATCAGGTTACAGCTATTGATTTCGCGCATCTAATCTCTGTTTTAAATCTTTTGCAGATAAATAGCCAGGCAACATTGCCCCATCCTCCAAGATAATTGCCGGCGTCCCTTGTACACCCATTTTAATGCCTAAATTATATTGCTCCGCGACAGGATTCTCACAACTCACTGATTTAGGTGCACTACCTTTTCCTTCCGCATAACTCACGGCTTCATCCATTGCCTTATTACGATCAGGTGAGCACCATACTGAAACCATCTCTCGATACCCTTCAGAACTTAACCCTCGAAAAGGGAAACTAATGTAACGTACAGTAATCCCTTCCGCTAAATAATCATCCATTTGGGAATGCAGCATACGACAGAACGGACAATCTGTTGTCGTAAATACCGTCACGACATGTTTTTCATTCGGAGATTTATAAACGATCATATCTTTCTCTTCCAAAGCATCGATAAGATCTTTATTTTTCATATTTGCATAACGCTCACTCATGTTCTCACCCTTGATGAGATCAATTGCATTCCCCTCTAACATATATTTCCCATCTTTAGAGAGGAAAATGGGGTATGGACTCTCTTTTACAAAAACTTCGTATAATCCACCAATCACTGAGGGTTGTACTTTCTCAACCGTGACGCCCTGAATTAAATTATTAAAGTGATCGAGATTTGCCTCCGCATTAGCGATACCAGACAAACAGAATAAAGTGACACTTGTAAGTAGTAATTTTTTCATAACGCCTCAGATTTTCATGATTATAGATAGGTGATTAATTGACGCTAATAAAAATGGAATATCCATCTTTCTGAGCTTCAAGCGATTAAAAGAAGTGTATCGTATTCGGCGACAATATTAAATAGATCGATATATAATTTAGTGTAATGATTCTCACCTTATATACCTTAAAAAGCCATACTTCCGCTAAAGTAGCGCTGATTGGATGCACTAAAACTGGATTAGCATTTTGATATCGATCACCCGCGTGGGTGATTGAGCGCATGAAGTTTTTTAAGCCGCTCTTTCGCGACATGTGTATAAATTTGCGTAGTTGATAGACTACTATGCCCTAATAACATCTGCACTACCCTCAAATCCGCACCATTATTGACGAGGTGGGTTGCAAATGCATGTCGTAACGTGTGGGGGGATATATCGCCTTGAATACCGATTTCCGCAACATATTTTTTGATAATGTACCAAAAAGCTTGTCGCGTCATAGCCGTACTTCGATTACTCACAAAGAGGTCATCACTCATTCTCCCCTTTAAAAGCACAGGCCTTGCATAGCGAATATATTGTCTTACTGCATCAAGGGCCATCTCCCCGATTGGAACGAGTCGTTCTTTATTGCCCTTTCCCACAACTCTCACATAACCCACTTCAAAATTAATTTGACTATATTGTAAGGAGATAAGCTCTGTCACTCGAAAACCACAGGAATAAAGCATCTCTAACATCGCATAATCTCGAAGTCCTAGCGGTGTAGATTGATCTGGGCAGTTTAATAATCTAATCACATCTTCAGCGGATAAAGAGACCGGTAATGGCTTATGGAATTTTGGCAACTGAATATTTTCAGCAGGATTGTCATCTCTTCTCTTTTCTATCACCCAAAAAGTATAGAAATGCTTATAGCAGGAAAGGTAGCGTGCAAGACTACGAGGATTACTGCCTTTTTGTAACTCTGCCGCAAAAAACTGCTGCAGTTCAGATGCTGTTGCGCCTAACAGACTACTCTCATGGGTCGCTAAATATTCCGCTAACTTTTTCAAATCGCGCATATAAGAGTCATCGGTTTTATCACTCGCCCCTTTTTCAAATAACAAAGAGTCACCGAACGCCGCCATTGCTGCCGTATCATCTAATACCATTATTTATACCTTTCCGTTTTACAGATCTCTACACCTTTTATCTTTATTCAGCTATCATAGTCCATTCATTTTAACGCACACTATTTAAAAATAGTAAGAATTCAAATAAGCTTTATCGTTTGAATTTCAATTTTATTATCATCCACCCAGAGTAACAGACATAAAATTATTGCATAAATATCCTTGTCTTCATAATGCTAATAAATTACATCAAGGTTAATAGATACATACTCTCGAAGTGAGGCGGCAGTGATCAAAAAAATCCTTCGCAATACCGGCATTATTGCCATTATGGGATTGCTACTTTATTCGTTTTATCTAAACGCAAGCTGGCTTGAGCTATGTGCAGGACTTGCCTTTTTCCTTTTTGGCATGCAGAGCATGCAAGATGGACTCGGGCAGCTAGCCGGAGGAAAGCTTGAACGCATTTTGGCTAAAAGTACGGAAACACCCTTCAAAAGCCTTTTATTTGGCATGAGTTCAACATTAATTTTACAATCGACAACGGTTGTCTCTCTTCTTATTATTGCTTTTATTAGTACTAGCCTTATTACTTTAGCCGCCGGAATCGGTATTATTATCGGTGCGAATGTCGGAGCAAGCGGCGGCATCTGGCTCCTAGCGCTGGCAGGGCAAAATGTAAGTCTCGGCCCTTTTGCCTATCCGATGATTGTGATTGGTATACTTGCTTCTTTTGCGGGAAAATCCGCAAAAGCAGGCGGCCGCGTTCTAATCGGGATTGCCTTTATTCTGCTTGCAATCGATCTCATTAAAATTGGCTTTTCAAGCTTTACTGAGGACATTGATATCTTGGCCTATACCTTAGATGGTTGGGCCGGAACATTTTTATTAGTCGCCGTAGGTTTAGTGCTAACCATTATCTTGCAATCTAGTCATGCGACAATCATGTTAATCCTCACCATGCTCTCCTTAGAACAGATCAGCGTTCCAGAGGCCTTTGCGCTGACTATTGGTGCCATTGTGGGTAGCGCTATCGCGACAGGAATCTTAGGCTTTCTCGGCGGAAACCGTCCCGGAATGAGAGTTGCAGCATCCCACGTCATCTATAATACAGGCACAGGGATTGTCATGCTTATCCTATTTAAGCCTGCGATTTTTCTCGTGTCACAAATTTCTAACTATATGGATTTTCACGCCTTGATTGAAGTTGCCGTCTTTTATACACTCTTCAATATTGTCGGATTAATTCTATTTTGGCCGCTGAAAACAAAGCTTGCTGATTTCCTCGAATACTTTATCCCCAACCTTCCTGAACCCTCTCAACTCGTCGACTTTTCAGGGGATTATACTGGTAAGGATGTTGAAGTTGCACCAACCCCACCGAGATTTTTACTCGACAACACACTCTCCTCAATACAAACAGCTACCCAAGCCGTTCTACAAGAGCTCGGCCATCTTTCTAAAATCAGCTTAGAAGTCATCTGCCATATTCTCTTTTTACGAACAGATGTACTCTCTGCTAAAGATGTCACAGATAAGACCTTAGCCGAATACAACGACCTCGATACCGTAGATGCGGATCTCCTCTACAAAAAACATATCAAAAACCTTTATAGTGAGATACTTACCTATATTAGTAAGATTAACTACAAGGAAGATGATCAGCAATATCAAAAAATACTCGCGACTTCACAAATTATTGCCTTCAAACTAGTATCCGCCGTTAAAAACAGCAATCATCTGCAAAAAAACCTCGGATACTATCTCTCTCGTGAAGAGAGCCCTGCAAGAGATTTCTATATCGAGTTACGCAACTATATTGTTCTTAATCTTCGAATTGCGTATCAAATTCATCTATACAACGATAATGAAGATGAGATTGACAATCAAAATGATCATCATGATAGAGGCTTTGATTACCCAAGGATTCGAAAAATCCCTTTAACTGAGTTGATTGAAAACTCCCGAGAATTTGAAAGCCAATTTAGGGCCAATGTATACGATGCTCTGAAAGAAAATACGATTAATGGGTTCACAACTAGCTCTATTCTTAACGACCTCAACTATTCAACACAGACCGTTGAAAGCTTGTTCAATATCCTAAAAATCGTCGCCATTCAAGAAGATAATCTTTTACAAAATATCGATGATATTGTACAAATCAATGAATCTGACATGTAAAAAATCAAAGCTGACTCCAGGTCTCTCGCTTTCCAGATCATACAAAATATATATAATTGTGATCTGAAATTTTTGTGCATCCTATTCATTTTATGCGATAAGTAGCGTATAATTAAGCGGTTAAAATAAAATTTACACTAAAAGTCATTAAAACTTAATGCTTTTACATTAATTTGCATAAAATGAATATTGTATTCTATTTAAAATAAGGACTTAATTTATGAAAAATATCTCAAAATTGCTTTTAATCAGCTCTATCGCTTTTGCTGGATTAGTAGCATGCTCAGATGAGTCAAAAGATCCTGCAGCAGCAGCGGCAGTTAAGCAAACTGAAGAAGTTGCAAAAGTAGCTGAAAAAGATGCGAAAAAAGTAGAAGAAGCCGCTGTAAAACAAGCGGAAGAACAGAAGAAAGCAGCAGAAGAAGCCGCAAAGAAAGTAGAAGAAGAAGCAAAAGCGAAAGCAGAAGCTGACAAGAAAGCCGCAGATGAAGCTGCTAAAAAAGCACAAGAATTAGCAGATGCAAAAGCAGAAGCTGAGAAGAAAATTGCTGAAGAAGCACAAAAAACAGCAGATAGTGTTGAGAAAAAAGTAGATGAAGCTAAAATTGCAGCAGCAGATACTGCGGAAGCAACTGCTGAAAAAACAAAAGAATTAGCTGAAAAAGCGGCTGATAAAACGGAAGATGCAGCAAAAAAAGCTGCTGAATCTACAAAAGAAGCTGCGGATAAAGCAGCTGAAAAAGCGGCTGATGCGAAAGAATCTGCGGAAAAAGCTGTTGAAAAATCAGTAGATGCTTCAGAAGAAGCGGCAAAAGAAGCTGCGAAAAAAGCAGATGATAACATGTCTAAAATCGAAGAAGCAAAACAAGCCGCACAAGATGCAGCTGCTGAAATCGCAGAAGAGATGAAAAAAGCTGCTGAAGATGCAATGAATAAATCAGTTGAAGAAACTAAAAAATCAGTGAGCGAGCTTACTAAGTAAATACTAGGTAACCCTTACTAGGAAATGCATAAAAATTTGTATCAAAAATATGCGTCATAAATAAAAAACCATCCTTTAGGATGGTTTTTTTATACGTCCTTCAAAATCATTATGTTAAACCTTAGGCTTAAGCTTCTTCACCAAGCCATCGAGCCCATCTACTTTCAACATTAATGCTAACGCCATTAAGCGCCCTAGTTCTCCTTCTGGAAACCCCTTATCCGCACGATTAAACCATAGAAGATATTCATCAGGAAGATCAATTAAATAGTAGCCTACATATTTACCAAAGGGCATTTTTATTGTTGCAAGCTTCAGTAGGTTCTCTTTTTTTAGCATTAATTCTTCCATGCCGCTCCTTTTGGGTCACACCCTTACCTAAAGTCATTTAGCGGGTTACTTAAAAACTACTTCTTTCTAAGTCCAAGTCTTGAAAGATGTTATTTACCAATACAGAAATTAGAGAAAATTTCACCTAAAAGTGCATCTGAACTAAATTCTCCCGTAATCTCTCCGAGTGAAATTTGTGCTAATCTTAACTCTTCTGCCAATATTTCAATCGCCGCTTCCTCATCAATTAATCTAAGTGCTACATCAAAATGACTTAAAACGGATCTTAGTGCTTGTAGATGTCGCTCTCGAGCGCTAAATAGGCCTTCTTGCGACTCAAACCCCGCATGCTCAAGAATGACACTCTTAACGACCTCAATCCCCAAATTATCCCGTGCACTTATCGCGATGAAACCATCATGCTTCCCTATGGTGTTTCCTGATAAATCGGCCTTGTTGTGAATATTGATAATCGGGATACCCAAATCCATGATATCAGCATCAATTCCCGTAAAGTCTTCTGAATCATCGTGCATCCATAAAACAAGATCAGCATTTGCCATCTCTCTTTTTGCTCGCTTAATGCCTTCCGCCTCAATAATATCAGAAGTTTCGCGAAGACCTGCGGTATCAATAATATTAAGCGGGACTCCTTCAATAATAATGCGCTCACGAAGCACATCACGCGTGGTCCCTTCAATATCCGTAACAATTGCTGTTTCCTCACCAGAAAGCGCATTTAAAAGACTTGATTTACCAGCATTAGGCCTACCTGCAATGACCACTTTTAAACCATCTGTTAAAACTTTGCCATTTCCCGCGGACTTTAAAAGTTTAGAAACTTGATCATTCAGCTCATTCAACCCTTTAATGACATTTCCATCTGAAATAAAGTCGATATCTTCTTCACTAAAATCAATCGCCGCCTCTATATAAACACGCATCATAATAAGTGTCTCTAAGAGTTCATTCACGCGTTTAGAGAAATTACCTGTCAAAGAATTCATCGCCGCCTTTGCTTGTGCTTCACTTTGACTCACAATGAGATCATGAATGGCTTCTGCTTGAACAAGATCAAGCTTTCCATTCACAAAGGCACGCTCTGAGAACTCTCCTCGCCTTGCCATAATTGCGCCTAATTCCAAAGCGCGATTAAGAACGCGAGTGAGCACGACGAGCCCACCATGGCCTTGGAGCTCTATCACATCTTCACCTGTGAAAGAATTTGGGCCTTTGTAATACAAAACTACACCCTCATCAATCACTTCCCCTTTTTTGCCAAGAAACTTTGAAAAATAAGCATGTCTTGGCTTAAGATCCTGTAGTGTTGTCATTTTTTTAACAATTTCCAGAGAATCGCTTCCTGAAAGTCTCACAATACCAATACCACCAATAGCAGTACTTGTTGCAATCGCCGCAATCGTTTGATCTTTTAACACTTTGTATTCCTCATAAAAAACAATCCCCATATAGGGGATTGTTAGTTGTTAATGACACTTCTGTCAAAACTTATTTTTAGTTTTAGTCAGCTTAGCAATTGCTCGACCGACCACATCACACTTTCAACCTCTTGAAATACAAGATTTACGCTTTGTGATGCTTCTTAGAATCTCTCTCAACACGCTTCATTATAAATGTCTGTTGAAGAATTGTTAACAAGTTGTTCGTAATCCAGTAAAGCACGATACCTGCTGCAAACCACATAAACATAAATGTAAATACTACGGGAATCCATTTCATGATTTTTGCTTGCATTGGATCCGTTGGCGCGGGATTTAAACGTTGCTGGAAGAACATTGTAATACCCATGATAATTGGCAATACAAAGTATGGGTCCATTTTCGACAAGTCATGGATCCAGAGAATCCAAGGTGCTTGACGAAGCTCAACACTCTCCATCAACATCCAAAACAGTGCGATAAACACAGGAATCTGGATTACAATTGGCCAACACCCCCCTAACGGATTGATCTTCTCTTTACGATAGAGCTTCATCATCTCTTCAGACTGTTTCTGTCTATTATCAGAGAACTCTTCACGAATCATCGCAAGCTTCGGCGCAACATTACGCATTCTTGCCATCGACGTATAACCTTTATTTGCAAAGTAGAACAATGCAATTTTAACGGTTAATGTTAAGAGAATAATTGACCAGCCCCAGTTTCCTACATACTGATGGAAGAACTTCAAGATCCAAAGCATCAACTCCGAGATCGGGCTAAACCAACCAAAGTCTAATGTCAGATCTAAATACTCTGCTGTCTCTTCTAATTGTTCTTTTAACTTAGGACCAATGAAATAACGGCTATCAAAACTATGCGTTTCGCCTGGCTTTACGGATACTGCATCCTGGTCCATCATACGAATGACATAAGTATTGAGTGACTGATCTTTAAATGAGCCATATTGTAGTGTTTGCACTACGTTTTGCGTCATTTTAGTGGCATCGATATCTTTACCTGTGATTGTCGCCGCGACAAAGTACTGCTCAATCATTGCAGCCCAACCACCCTCACCTCTAAACTCTTTTGGTCTATGCTGCGTAACTTCATGCCCTTCAGCATTAAAACCGCGCTCAGTTGTCGTCATTTTGTCATAAGCAAGTTTCTCATACTTATAATCATTATTGGGCAATGAGAATACGCTACCTTCAAAACTCGATGCGCCTATTGCACTTCCTTTTGCTAATTTCGGCTTACGCGTTGCAATCTCACGATACTCTCCACCGACCCAAGCGTGATCTGAATTATTCGTCAATGCTTGTGTAAAGCCAATCGTATAGAGCCCACGTGTAAACTCATAATTTTTTGTAACTGTTAAGCCTGAAGCTGAATCAACATAGGTTAATGGCACGATTAACGTATCTTGCCCTTCTTTCATCTCAAAGCTTTGTGAATCAGCTGTAAACAGCGCATTAGTATGGTTCGGGGTACCTTCATGCGTTTGGCTTGAAAGCCCGGTACGCGTCACTTGATAACGCTCATTCGTGTTATCCATCACTTTAAAAGGCTTATCTTGTTCTTCAAGACTTTCTGGATATTGAAGTAGTCCTGCTTCAATAATATCCCCACCTTTTTTGGCAATTTTAATCGCATAGACATCAGTTGTTACAGTAATATAGTCATCGGCATTCGAAACTGCCTGAGAACCATGATCTACCGTACCAATTGTAGGTACCTGTCCATTGCCATTTTGATTGCTTGTAACACCCTCTGTTCCCGGAATTGTTTGTTCAATCGGGGTAATAGGTGCTGGATTCTTATACTCTACCCACTTCGTATAAAGGAAGTAAGCAATGACAGCTAAAATCAATAAGAGAAAGAGACGCTGCTGATTATTCTGCATAAATAATTTCTTTAATAAATGTTAAAACGAATAGATGAAGATCTTAAGGTACAGGATCTTCCCCTCCTTTACAAAGTGGCTGACAACGAATTAGTCGTTTTATTGTAAGCCAACTCCCTTTAATTGCGCCATAACGCGTAATTGCTTCCAATGCATAAGTTGAACAACTCGGTTCAAACCGGCATTGATTCCCAACCCAAGGGCTCAAAAAATATTTATAGCCTTTAATAAGCCAGATTAAGATTGTACGCATTTTTCGACGATCTGTTTCCAATGTTTATCAAGTGAGGCATGTAATGCTGAAGAGTCTTTCACGTTCGTCGTTCCTCTACTCATTACCACAATATCAAGCCCTTTTAGTGCTGCTTGATGCAGCCTAAACGATTCTCGAATCACTCGTTTAATTAAGTTACGATCCACTGCTTTTTTAAAATTTTTCTTAGCAACTGCAAGCCCTAATCTAGGATGACTAGCCGTAGCAGTCGCCTCTGAATCTTCCGATGTTCTCACTTTTACTAAAATTAAGAAAGACCGATCTTTAAAAGAATGGTTTTTCTCAAAAACAGCACTATAATCGCTAGCCGTTAATAACCGCTTACACCGCTCAAATCCAAAGTTTTCCATATACCAACTATAGCTCATTACAAAAACAAAAAAGCGCCTATTATTCAAAGATAACAAGCGCCCCGAATCTAAATTAACAGACTCTATTTAATTATGCTGATAAACGAGCACGTCCACGAGCACGGCGACGATTGATCACAGCGCGACCATTTTTTGTAGCCATACGTGCACGGAAACCGTGATTACGTTTTCTTTTGATTAAACTTGGTTGAAATGTACGTTTCATCCCTAATTCCTTTTTATATAAGTAACAATACTCACAGTAAACATACGTTCTCTGCGAGTATCAAATTCACACTAAGACACGCAATATTCTAGCTTCTTCCGAGGTAAAGTCAAGAATAATTAAAGCAATACTTGCGTTTAATTTACTCAGGACTCGGCTCTTGCACCTAAAAATGCGATTCGTTTATTTATTTAAGCCCGCTTCTTCTCTCAGAATATCGGCCTTATCTGTTTTTTCCCAACTAAATGCAGTCGCTTTAATTGTCTCACCTTGATTATCTTGGTAAGCAATTTCATAAGGATGACGACCAAAATGACCATAACTTGCCGTTGGTAAATAGATAGGATGAAGAAGATCTAACATCGTAACAATACCATAAGGTCTCAAATCAAAATGCTCACGAACAAGCGCCTCAATCATCGATTCTGGCACTTTATTCGTACCAAATGTTGTAATTGAAATCGAGGTCGGCTCTGCGACGCCAATAGCGTAAGAGACCTGAATTTCACACTTATCTGCCAAGCCAGCTGCTACAATATTTTTAGCTACATAACGACCTGCATATGCAGCCGATCTATCTACTTTAGATGGATCTTTACCAGAGAAGGCACCACCACCATGGCGTGCCATACCACCATATGTATCGACGATGATTTTACGGCCTGTTAAACCACAATCTCCCACAGGACCCCCGATTGTAAAACTCCCTGTCGGGTTAATATGATATTTCGTATCCGCTGTTAACCATTCTGCTGGCAAGGTCTTCTTAATGATCAGCTCCATGACGGCTTCTTCAAGGTCTTTTGCCTTCACATCTTCATCATGCTGTGTTGAAAGCACAACTGCATCCACGTGCGAGATTGAGCCATCATCTTTATAAGCAAAAGTCACCTGACTTTTTGCATCAGGACGAAGCCACGAGAGCTGCTTACTCTTACGCGCCTCTGATTGGCACTCCATCAAGCGATGCGCAAACGTAATCGGCGCGGGCATTAAAACATCTGTTTCATTTGATGCATAACCAAACATTAGGCCTTGATCACCTGCCCCTTGCTCTTCAGGAAGTTTGCGGTCAACACCTTGTGCAATTTCGCTACTTTGTTTGCCGATGATATTTAAAACACCACATGTTTTACCATCAAAACCTACTTTTGAAGAGTCATAACCAATATTTGTGATGACATTTCTAACAAGATCTTCGAGGTCAACCCATGCATTTGTAGTTACTTCACCTGCGACAATTGCAACACCCGTTTTCACTAAGGTCTCACATGCAACACGGGCATTTTTATCTTGTGTAATAATTGCATCTAATACAGCATCAGAAATCTGATCTGCGACTTTATCTGGATGCCCTTCAGAAACTGATTCAGAGGTAAATAAATATGTCATGTCTCTCTTCTTTAAATTCTAATAGTGAATAAAACTATTTTACAATCCCGTTGATATAATCTCTCGAGGACAAAATTTGATCCTAAGGATTCTACCATTTTATCCCTTTTCATGCTGAATAAAATGCATCTAAAATAGCAAAAAGCACCTTTATTTAGGTGCTTTTTAGTGCTTTCATAATCTCATTCTCGATGATTAAAGTGCAATAAAACCCTTATCTATCGCACGATTAATTGCAGATATCACTGCTTTCAATGAAGATCTTGATGTGTTGGGGTGAGTTGCCGCACCAAAGAGTGTTCGATTGTCAATTTGCATTTCCACATATGAAACCGCATGCGCTGATGAGCCTTTACTTCTTGCATGCTCATTATAATCCACAACATCCACAGACCACCCAAAGAGATCATTCACACCATTGACGAGCGCTGCAATCGGACCATTTCCTTTCGCATCTAAGGCTTTATCGCCTTGTGGCGTTTTCAATGTTAACTTCATATGCGTATTACCTTCTGCATCTTCCTCAATATCGATCGGTGTTTTAATCTCTAGCGCCGGCGCCGCATTGAAGTATTCTGCTTCAAAAATACTATATAATCGCTCTGAAGTTAACTCAACCGCCTCGCTATCTGCAAACATCTGTGCAACCTTACTAAATTCAATCTGTAGGCGGCGTGGCAATTCAATACCGTGATCTTGCTCAAGAAGATAAGTCACCCCACCTTTCCCGGATTGGCTATTCACACGTATAACAGCTTCATATGAGCGACCTAAATCAAATGGGTCAATCGGTAAATACGGCACTCTCCAGAGCTGATCAGGATCATCTTTCATATCCGACAATCCTTTACGAATAGCGTCTTGATGCGAGCCCGAGAATGCCGTAAATACTAACTCACCCGCATAAGGATGACGAGGATGGACAGGAATATCGGTACAATACTCAACTTCACGCACAACTGTATTCATCTTACTAAAATCAAGACCAGGGTGAAGACCCTGAGAATACATATTTAAAGCAACCGTCACTAAATCCACATTCCCTGTACGCTCACCATGACCAAACAAACAACCCTCAACACGATCGGCACCTGCCATTAAAGAGAGCTCCGTTGCAGCGACCGCGCACCCTCTGTCATTATGAACATGCGCACTAATCACCACCGAATCTCGGCAGCTAATATGATCACAAAACCACTCTATCTGATCTGCGTACACATTTGGCGTTGACATCTCTACGGTTGCCGGCAAATTTAAGATTAATTTATGGTCTGGCGTTGGCTTAAACACATCACATACCGCCTCACATACTTCAAGCGAGAATTCAAGCTCCGCATCTGAGAAAATCTCCGGAGAGTACTCAAAAAACCACTTTGTCTCTGGATACTTTAATGATTCGGCAAGAATCATCTCCCCCCCCTTTACCGCAAGCGCTTTAATTTCTGGCTTTTCCATTTTAAAAACAACGCGTCGAAAAGTAGGGGATACTGCATTGTAGTAATGAATAATCGCTTGCTTACAGCCTTTTAATGACTCAAAGGTACGCGTAATTAAATCTTGTCGAGATTGTGTCAACACCTGAATCGTTACATCTTCAGGAATACGATTCTCTTCAATCAATTTACGTACAAAGTTAAACTCCGTATCTGAAGCAGAAGGAAACCCTACCTCTATCTCTTTAAATCCACATTCAATTAAAAGATCAAACATACGAATCTTTTTCTCAATTGTCATCGGCTCAATGAGTGACTGATTACCATCTCGAAGATCCGAACTTAACCAGCGTGGAACTTCAGTAATCTCTTTATTCGGCCAAGTACGATTTTGATAGTTAGGTGCTTCAAAGCGTTGATATTTAGTCGATGGATTCGGGACCATAATGTATTCCTTTATTTCTGCATTATCAGTATTACCCTTCTGAATTGCTACTATATACACTCAGGTAATACTTGTATTAGATGAATTTTTATATTTTAAAACCAAAACTACCTTTCATGCTTCATTCTTATAACCCAACAATGATCTCTTCTTTGTTTTACTCATACTTTTGAATTATAAAAATTATAAGCGATAAAAATCATAGTCGTAAGCTATACATTAAAGCATGCCACCTGACTATTTGATAAAAATAGGGATCATTTTCTAAACGGAAATATAACGGTTTCATAATTACACCAACGCACGAACTTCAAAAATCTATTGATAAGCAGATTTAGGCTGCAACCTTTGCGGTTACAGCAGAATAAGTCGTAGTTGTAGTACTGCGTAATTATTAGTTTTCATACTAAAAACATAGCCCTTTTCCATTTAAGGGTCAAGGTCTTTATTAAAGTTATTTGAGAAGCTTATAAAAAAACAAACATAAACAATATGTTACCCGTTAACCGATTAACTGCAATATTTAAAACAATAGCTACTGAATTTTATTTACAAGATCTATTGGCCCATCAAATATTCAAACTCCATCCATCTTCATCCATAATGACACGTTATCAGGTTTACAGTTATCGACTCACAGAATAAGCATAAAAACAAAAAAAGGACCTATCGATTAGATAGATCCCTCTCAGCTACAATAACACCCTTCAAAATGAAGATTTATTCTGGCTTAAACGCGTCCGGCATATCTGCGCCATCTCCAAAAAAGAAGTCATGCATCTGCTTCTCTAAAAATTCACGCGATTTAGAATCTAGAGGATTAATACGATACTCATTGATAAGAATTGTTTGTGCCTTCAACCAATTTTGCCATGCTTCGTTTGAAACATTTTCAAAAATTTGCTTGCCGAGCTCTCCCGGATACATCTGTCTTGGCATTGCATCTGCTTCTTTTTGTAACTTTACACAAAATACTTTACGAGTCATGAAAATGCATCTCCTAAATCTGATTCAATTAAAAATAAGTATCCTCACCTAGATGAGAATATTTTATAGATTAATACTCATTATATAGAAGCTCCCTCAAGATTGCTTGTGTTTAAATTAACCGCCCCTTAAACACTACTTAAAACCCATTTCCCAACAAGAAGCGCTTATCCAACACCTTTACGACTAAAAAGTTAAGCTAATCTCATATCTACATTT
>CANRON010000032.1 GCA_947632245.1 uncultured Ignatzschineria sp.
ATTAATGAGAAATATCCTATAGAGATGCTTTTAGATGCATGCCGAAATTATATTGATGGCACCAATAAGAAGATCACATGGGAATATGTCATGTTAAGAGGCATCAACGATCGTGATGAAGATGCACATGCACTTGCACGATTGATTCGAAATATTCCAGGGAAAGTAAATCTCATTCCTTTTAACCCTTTTGATGGCGTCGATTATGAAACGTCACATCGTAAACAGATCGATCATTTTAGATCTATTTTGATGGGTTACGGCATTGTTGTGATGACGCGTAAAACGCGTGGTGATGACGTAGATGCTGCTTGCGGACAATTAGCGGGCAAGGTTAAAGATAAAACAAAGAGAACAGATACTCGAGGCGAATAGTCTTGGTATATTATGTGTTTGATTAAAAAGTCACAGAGGTGGCTTTTTTTATATCTGCTTTTTATATCTTATTTTTAATAGATGATATTTTAAAGCAGTTCAAATACGCCGTAATGCTCAGGTGTTGATTGTCAGCTCTGGGCTACTTATACTTTAAATGTTTGTAATTATATATATTATCTTGTGTATTTTTATTTATTTTATATTATATATATTAAATTTATATTAAACGCATTAATGCTCTTGATTAGTATCGTGGAAAGAATTAACCTAAGGTGGGTTAAATTAATGCTGCATAACTAATAAATGCATTCGCGATGGTAGTATTTATGTTTTTTAATATCACAAATAGACTTTGGAAGATAAGTGGGGCACTATGTGCGCTCACTTTTTTGAGTGCATGTGCGATTATGCCTGCATCTATTTTAGGTGGGCAAGAAAAGAGAATAGATTTTTCTCAGTTATCAGATGCACAGCAAAAACATTATGAGTTGAGTTTACATTATATTGAGTCGGGGCATTATGATGTAGCCGCTTCAAAATTAGAGGCGATTATTTTAGAGTATCCTACATTTCCAGATGCCTATAATGCTTTGGGCGTTGTATTTGAAAGGCGAGGACGCGTGAGTAATGCCTTGGCATCTTTTTTGAAGGCAGTAGAGCTCAATCCTGAATATGATACAGCGATTACAAACTACGGTTCCTTAAAGTGTTATCTTGAAGGTGGTAGTGGGATTTTATTAGATGTGGGGACAGTTGAGTCTGATCGTGTAAAATCTCGGCTATATACTGTAGCGGCGAGATGTTATATTAACAAAAGTGATTATGAAAACGCATATGATGCGGTTCAAAAAGCGCAGCATTATGATGACACTAATGCAATGAGTTATCTGGAATTAGCAAAAATCCACTTATATCGTGGGAGCATAGAGGCATCTCGCGTTGCATTAGATCGGTTTAATGATTTAAATGGGTATAATTTGGAGAGTGCACAGCTGGGGATGACGATTAACCGACAATTAAACGATCAAGTAGAGGTTGATAAATATCAAAACGTACTTGCGACTCAGTTTAAAGATAATGCACAAGAATAGTAATGGGAAAGGCTGAAATAATGAAAGCATGTGAGTTGGGCGCAAAATTAAAAACGATTCGACAGGAGAAGCAGTTATCTGTTGAGGAGGTATCTCGCGTTCTATCATTGCGTCCCGCTTTAGTCTTAGAGCTTGAAGATGGTAACTATCGTGAGATTGGCGCATTACTCTATGCGAAAAATTATCTTCGAAAATATGCAAAGTTTTTAGATGTGCAAGATCCGGCATTTGAAGTTGCACTTGACACGATGGTGCAGCATAGTGATCCTAAAAGCCAAGGTTTCTATGAAACGGGCAAGGTGAAACTTGAGGCAGAGGAGCAAAAGCGCTCCAATAATTTCAAGTACTATCTTATTTTTGTGGTTCTCGTATTAGCGGTGTGTGCATATTTATATCAAACCGGTGTAATTCCCTCTCCCTTTAAAGAATCTGTCACAAGAGAGGGTAAAGAGGCCGTGTTTCTACCGAATGAAAGATTACCCTCTTTAGAGCTTGAATATGGGATCATGGGAAAAAACATGACGCGTATCGAAGATGTGAGCTTTGAAGATCTATTGATTGATGCGGTGAAAGAGCAGCAAAATACCATGATTAATGACTATCATGGTGATGAATCAGTTGTGCAGCGACAAGCCGAGGAGTATGGTGAGAATGAAGAGATGATGAATCTTGTGGTTTTAAATCGAGAAAGTGAGATTCATTATCCGTCAGAAGTAGATTTGAATATAGATGTTTTATCGGCGCAGACTCAAAGCGAGTCGGTAACGGCAGGTTCAGGTAAATTTCATGCGCTTGGGGATGCACTTCGTAATTACGCCCCTTTTTTATCAGCGCAATCACGCCCTTTTGTTGATCTGGGGTCGAAAGATGGGGCAAAGCTATACGTGGCACCCCATCGGCATCTCTATTATGCCTATGATCGACCGGATAGCATTCGCTTTGGCGTTGAAATCCCCGCAAGCTTAAAACTAAAGCTCTCAGAGCTACATCGTTACACAACATCAATATATGATAGAGAGAGTGGTTTTCACCCCTTTATAGCGCATTCTGTTCTAAGGTTTAGGTTGGCTGGCATGCAATTAAAAGAGAGTCGGTTGGTTGAAAATGAAAAAGAGTTGAATGAAACGCTGATAACTTTAGAAAAAGATGAGTCACTCCCCCAAAAAGAGATTGCCCAAATAGTGCAATCTCTTACTGTATTGGCTGACCAGAAAAGGGCACTGAGTACACAAATAGCAGCACTTAAAGATACTTTAACGCGAAAATCAACGGTCGTTATCGCCGCGGAAGATATTACTACGCTTGATATCCAAGATGTCAGGGGGCGAGTACTTGCAAACAAAGTCATGAAAACTGGGGAGATATATCAGCTCGAAGGTTCGGGTATTTATGATGTTTATTTAGGAAATCCCGCAGTTGTTGATAAAATAATGGTTAACGGAAAAGTGATTCCGGAGTATTATTATAAGCCTCTTACCGAAGAGGCTGTATCTATTCGATTTTCGCTTAACGCTGAGCAGTACCACTAGGATTTAAATAATAAATTATGAGTAATAAAATTAATGCATTGCGTGGAATGCACGACTGTCTTCCTTCTGAAATTAGCTACTGGCAGATGATTGAAGGTCATCTAAGATCACTGTTTAGTGAGTATGGATATACGGAAATTCGTACCCCGATTATGGAAGAGACACGATTATTTACGCGCTCTATAGGTGAAGTGACAGATATTGTTGAAAAAGAGATGTACACTTTTCCGGATCAAAATGACAACTTAAGTATTTCGCTGAGACCTGAAATGACAGCCGGTATTGTCCGCGCGGGGATTCAGAACGGTCTTTTTTATAATCAAGTACAAAAACTTTGGCAAATTGGGCCGGCATTTCGCTATGAACGCCCACAAAAGGGTCGTTATAGACAATTCCATCAAGCCGATGTAGAAGTTTTTGGTATTGAAACGCCAGATGCAGACGCTGAAATGCTTGCAATGCTTGCAAGATTTTGGAAAAGATTAGGGATTGAGCATGAAGTAAAACTTGAGATCAACTCAATGGGCACCGCTGAATGCCGTAAAGAGTATCGTGAAAAACTGATTCAATATTTTGAAGGGTTTGTGGATAAATTAGATGAAGATAGTAAGCGTCGTCTGTATACGAATCCGCTACGAATTTTAGACTCTAAAAATCCAGAGCTCAATGAAATCATTGCAGATGCACCTAAGCTTTTAGATCATTTAGATGCGGAATCAAAACAACATTTTGAGACATTATGCCAACAGCTTGATATTTTAGGGATAGAGTATAATATCAATCCCAGAATTGTCCGTGGAATGGATTACTATACGCGTACTGTTTTTGAGTGGACGACGACGAAACTCGGTTCTCAAGGCACCGTTTGTGGAGGCGGACGTTATGATAAAATGGTCGAAGAATTAGGGGGACGCACGACACCTGCTATTGGCTTTGGTATGGGGATGGAGCGTTTTATTTTGCTGCTGCAAGCATGTGGGATTGCTGCAGATGAAGCATTTCCCCTTTTAACAACGGTATTTTTAGGCGAAAAAGCAAGCCTTCATGGTCTTGGTTTAGTCGAAGAGATTCGCAATGAGCTACCAATGGTGCAAGTTATCACGAATTTAGGGGGCGGCAGTATGAAGTCTCAAATGAAAAAAGCTGATCGTTCAGGTGCGAAATATGCTTTAATTATGGGTGATAATGAACTTGACGAGAATATTGTTATTCTTAAGGATCTTCGTGAAAATGGTGAGCAACTATCGATTGCCCGTGCTGACTTGAAAGCATTTTTACAAAACAATTTAAAATAGTAAGAAGGTTTATATATTAATGGCTTTGAATCAATATGAAACAGATGAACAGCGCGCAGAAGTCTTAATTGACTGGCTTAAGCGCAATGTTGGTTATTTAATACTCTTGGTTGTCATCGTTGTCGGTTCTATCGCAGGCGTTGAATATTATAAACGCTCTTCAGTAGATGGGTTGACAGAGCGTTTTGATACATACGAGTCATTTTTGAAAGAATATGGTAATACGCCGCTTGACGCTGCAACTGGTGAAAAACTTGTGGCAGAGAACGAGGGTGTATATCGTGTCTTTTCAGCGATGCTGCTTGCTAAAGAAGTTCATGGTGCGGGGGATTATGACGCAGCTGCCGCCTTATTAAAGGGTGCAATCAATGATGCAGATGGTGAAGCGGGGCTTTTAGCGCTTTTACAATATCGTTTAGCGATTGTTCAATTTGATCAAGGGAAAGTCGAAGATGCGCTGGCATCATTAAAGGAGATCCAGGCAACTGAATTCTCGGGACTCCGTAAAGTATTAGAGGGCGATATTTACCAATCAATGGGTCGTCTTGATGATGCAAAAATATCGTATGAAGAAGCGCTTAATAGTGACGTCGTTCCAGATGATGCGCAAAATAAGTTAAATCTTTTAAGTGTAAAATAATCAATAGCTGACAGGATTCTACGTATTATGAAAAAGATCATCACGACAATCATTGTTTCGCTAGTCATTGCGGGCTGTGCCGGTGGATTACGAGGGAAGAGTAACTTAGCGCCGCCAACGGAGCTTAACAGTGCTATTCCTTCCAATCTCGTTATGAAGACATGGCAAATTAAAACAGGTAGCCAAACGCCTAAAGAGAGTAATTTGCGATTCCAGATTGCGGATGATGGTGCAAGTACTGTTTATGTTGCCGGACAAAAAGGGATCGTAACCGCTGTCGATATGACAAATGGTACAAAAGTCTGGGAGAGTAAAGCAGCTTCTCCGCTTTATACCGGGATTCAGTATAGCCAAGGTGTGCTTTTAGTCGGACGACAAGATGCACATATCGAAGCGCTTTCAGCTTCGAATGGTCAGTCACTTTGGAATGCAAAGGTTTTAGGTGTGCCTGCGATCCCACCTGTAGGTAGTAATGGTGTCGCTGTTGTCAGAACACTATTTGGTGCGGTTGAGGCATTTGACCTTCAAACAGGAGAAGAAGATTGGGCATATTTGCTTAATAGCTCAGAGTTTTCTGTACGAGGAGCAGCGCCACCGACATTCTTAAATGGGAATATTCTGATCGCAAGTGATGAGGGAACATTGGCACTCCTATCTGCTGAAACAGGTCAGCAGATTTGGACGACTGTCTTAAGTGAGCCTCAAAATGGTAGCTTTATGGGTGGCTTAAGAGATGTCGATGCGGCAATTGTAGTGTCGCCAGATCGTATTTATGTAGGTCAGTATCTTGCGGGAGTTACAGCGTTAACGCATAATGGCCGTAAAGTTTGGCAAGCAGGAAAAGGGGTATATGCAGGACTTGCTTATACCGGAAATGAGGTAGTCGCTGTTGAGAGAGATAGTACTGTTCAAGCATTGAATGCCGCAGATGGTACACCGCTTTGGTCAAATACTGATTTAATCGGGCGTGAACTAACAAAGCCTGTCATTATCGGACAACGAATCATTGTTGGGGATTTTGAAGGATATGTTCATGTAATTGATGCACAATCAGGAATGCTCCAAGGGTCAACAAAAGTTGGCTCAACAGGGTTTTTACTGGATATTAAAGAGATTAATGGTAGCGTTTACCTCTTAGATTATTCAGGTACACTTTACAAAGTTACAATTTAAGGGAAAGGATGTCAGGACCACTTATAGCCCTAGTAGGGCGTCCTAATGTTGGGAAATCAACAATTTTTAATGCACTTACGCGTACAAGAGATGCGTTAGTTGCTGACCAACCAGGTCTTACAAGAGATAGACAGTATGGGGAAGGGCGCGTTGGCGATCTTCCTTACAGTGTTTTAGATACAGGTGGATTATCAGGTGATGATAACCAAATGGATGTTCTCATTGCAGAGCAAGCATGGATTGCCGCAGAAGAAGCAGATTTAATCTTTTTCATCGTAGATGGTAGAGCAGGTGTGACGGCATTTGATGACAATATTGCCGCACGTCTTCGTCGTATGAAAAAGCCCGTGATCGTTGTTGTGAATAAAGCGGAAGGGATTTCGCCAGAAATTATCGTCAGTGATTTCTACTCTTTAGGTCTTGGTGAACCAGTTGCGATTTCCGCATCACATAATCAAGGTCTTTATGATCTATTACTGAGTGCTTATGAGAAAGTTGAGTTCCCTGCGGAGAAACCAGAGAAAGAGATACAAGATGATATTATTCGTCTTGCTGTTTTTGGCCGTCCTAACGCCGGTAAATCAACATTGATTAACCAAATGTTAGGTGAGGAGCGCGTACTTGCATCAGAAGTTGCAGGAACAACACGCGATAGTATTGAGATTCCATTTACAGCTTTTGATCGTGAATTTATACTGATTGATACAGCGGGAATTCGACGCCGTAGTCGCGTTACAGATTTAGTGGAAAAATTCAGTGTTATTAAGAGCTTAGATGCGCTTGAGAAAGCGAATGTTATCGTATTTGTTTTTGATGCGAAAGAAGGTCTATCAGATCAAGATGCAACCCTTTTAGGGGCAGTATTAGAGGCTGGAAAAGGTCTTATTTTAGCTGTGAACAAGTGGGATTCATTAGATGAGGACGAAAAGAGTTGGATTCAACAAGACTTTGCCGTTCGTTTTGCATTTATTGACTTTACCCAACCGCTCTTCATTTCAGCATTGAATGGGCAAGGTGTTTTACAAGTGATTCGTGAAGCGATTAACGTATTTGATCAATCAATGCGTGAATTCTCGACAAATGAGTTATCGAATATTCTTGAATATGCGGTGCATGCTCATCAACCGCCAATGGATAAGGGTTATGCACCGAAGTTACGCTATGCGCATCAAGGCGGGAAAAACCCACTGAAGATCATTGTGCATGGTAACAGGACGCAATATGTGAAAGATAGCTATACGCGTTATCTCTGTAACATGTTCCGTGATCAGTTGAAAATAGAGGGAACGCCAGTACGGGTACTATATCGAACGAATGAGAACCCCTATGCAAATAGACCGGGCAAAACTTCAGAAATTCGAGGAAGTGCGAAGCGTAAGCGTAAATTAGAGCGTGCTAAAGAGAAGTAGTATTTTCGAAAATGGCATCTAAAATCATATCAAGATATTTTAGAGCGGCATTTTTAACATAAAAATTGGTTTATGAAAAACCATTGCTAAAAAGCTATTGAGTGAAATCTCAATAGCTTTTTTATGGTCAGCTGCATCTATTCCAGCGTAAGTCGCCAAAAATCTGTAAGATCTTTGTGTAATGACAATGTGTCAATGCTACTTGAACCATCGTTGAAGTAGAGCGTATAACGAACAATCGCATGCTCTTTCAAGATGTATTCAATGGAGTGATATTCAATTTTATAAATGCCACCCTTCGCATGAATATTGAGTGCTAAATCCTCAAAAATAGTTGCTAGTAATTCATATAATTCTGCTTCAGATTCTCGTGCTTTAAGGTTTTGGTCGAGATCGAAAAGAGAGATGAGCTCAGGTGTATTTTGCCGAGCAAGTGATTCATAGAAAACTTGAATGGTATCCTCGGGTGAATGGGGTTCGGTACAGCCTGAGATAAGAAGCGCTATTCCTAAGAAAAAGGTGCGCAATTTGTGATTCATAAAGATCCTCAGAGGCGTACGATAATTGTTTGATGGATAAAATGTTCTCTTACTTTATCTAAGACGAGATAGTATAACGGATTGAGAGTGCCATTATAGCAAAAACGAATTTTTCCGAAAATAAGGAGAAGTATGCTTTATTGCTATGAACATGATAAAACAGAGCGCTCTTGCGACAGATGGTTAAAACGCTAACATGCGCTCTGTTGAGTGACACATTAATGACACAGATGAGAGTGAATCCGATGCTGCAATCTTATCGCTTTTTTAATCCACTGAGCGCATCTGCAAAAGGATTATTGCTAGGAATCTGTTTCTGCTGATTGACTGAACGGTTTTGGCCTTTAGTTGCGGGCGCAAAGCTATTTTTATCGCCGGATTCATTGGTAGGATCTCCCATTCGCATACTTAGTGCGATTCGTTTGCGCGGGATATCAACTTCAATGATTTTGACTTTCACAACATCACCCACTTTTACGACTTCATAAGGATCTTTGACAAAACGATCCGCGAGCGCACTGATATGAACTAGTCCATCTTGATGGACACCGATATCCACAAAAGCCCCAAAGTTTGCCACATTCGTGACAACGCCTTCAAGTTGCATACCGACTTTTAAATCAGAGAGCGCTGATACATCCTCTCTGAAAGTCGCTGTAATAAATTCAGGGCGGGGATCACGTCCCGGCTTATCAAGCTCTTCTAATATATCTTTGATTGTTGGGACACCAAATTTTTCACAGACGAAGTCTTGAGGATTTAAACTTCTTAAAAAGCCACTGTTACCGATGATTTCTGTCAGGTCTTTGCCTGATTGTTTTAAAATGCGTTCAACAACGGGGTAAGCTTCGGGGTGAACAGCAGATAAATCCAATGGATTATTGCCTCGAATACGTAGGAATCCCGCGGCTAATTCATATGTTTTAGGTCCTAGTCGAGGGACTTTCTTGAGTGCGCTGCGATCTTTAAAGGGGCCATTCTCATCTCGGTAATCTACAATGTTTTGAGCCGTAGTCGCATTTAGTCCTGATACCTTTGCCAGTAGTGCTGTTGATGCAGTATTGGCATCTACACCGACTGCGTTTACACAATCTTCGACCACTGATTCTAGCATTTTGTTCAGTTGTGCCTGGTTCACATCATGCTGGTATTGACCCACACCGATCGCTTTTGGCTCAATTTTCACAAGCTCCGCAAGAGGATCTTGTAAACGGCGCGCAATCGAAACAGCGCCCCGCAGAGATACATCTAGGTTAGGGAACTCTTTAGCGGCAAGTGCGGAAGCAGAATAGACGGATGCTCCCGCTTCACTTGTCACAACTTTATTGAGTTTAGGGAATTTTTTACAAAGATCAGCCGCGAGTTTATCTGTTTCACGGGAAGCCGTACCATTGCCAATTGAGATCAGCTCTGGTTGATATTTTTCAACAAGCTTTGCAAGCGTATGTAGCGATTCATCCCATCTATTCATCGGGGCGTGCGGGAAAATTGTTGCTGTATCAAGGAGTTTTCCGGTTCTATCGACAACAGCGACTTTACAGCCTGTACGCAGCCCCGGATCAATGCCGAGAATACTTTTCTCACCGGCAGGAGAGGCAAGGAGAAGATCCTTGAGATTTCTGGCAAAAACTTTAATCGCTTCCGTTTCAGCTTCTTCTTTGAGTTGATTGATGAGCTCAAGTGAAAGAGAAAGGTTTAATTTTGCGCGCCAACTAAGGCGGATTGTATCTTTTAACCAATCATGGGGATTAGAGAGACCTAAGGTATGCGTGATTGTGCCAAGGGGCATATCCTCAATCTCTTCCGGCAATTTAAGATCAAGACTTAAAAGATCTTCATTGCGTCCTCGGAGAAGTGCAAGCGCACGATGCGAGGGGATTTTTTTAATAGGTTCTTTAAACTCAAAGTAATCTTTATAGTTATTACCGGCTTCCTCTTTTCCTGTCACGATTGATGAGTTGAGCTCGGCATTTTCGAGCAGATATTGGCGTAACTTCCCAAGAAGCTCCGCATTTTCCGCAATTCGTTCAATTAAAATAAACCTTGCGCCATCAAGCACTTGTTTCACTTCTGTAAAACCGTGCTCCTCATTGAAATAGTTCGCAGCGAGATTTTCAATGTTATCAGGGGCATCATTGGCAAATAGAATGTCCGCAAGGGGCTCAATACCTGCTTCAATTGCCATCTGCGCGCGGGTTCTGCGTTTAGGGCGAAAGGGTAAGTAGAGATCTTCGAGTTCAGTTTTGGAGGTTACGGCATTAATTTTATGTCGCAAGTCATCGGATAATTTATCTTGTTCAAAAATAGCGTTAAGGATGGTTTCTCGGCGTTGATTTAATTCCCGCAGATAAGATAAACGCTCTTCTAATAAGCGAAGCTGGGTATCATCAAGACCGCCCGTAACTTCCTTACGATAACGGGCAATAAATGGAACGGTTGCACCCTCATCAAGTAGCTTTATCGCTGCAGAAACTTGTGTTTGATTCGCATTGATATCCCCCGCAATAATTTTAGGGAGGGCTGCGTGATGGGCTTGCATGTCAGCATGAATTGTCATTATTGAGAAATTCCTTATTGTTATTGTTAATGAATACCTGGGCATTATACCTTTGTTTGCGGCTTGAATCTTTTTGGATTGGACGACAAAAGCGGGTTGAGTTTGCTTAAAGGGCTATTCTATTGGGAATCTGCGGGGCGCAAAGCGCCTGTATATCCGCAGATTAAGGACTTTAAATGTGTAAAAAAAATCTTAGATCATCGTTTCAAATTTACTGACGGATGACATCGATGGTTATAGAACGACTTATCTCAGGCAATGACTGTTTTTTGTTGGCTAAAAAACTATGCTAAAATACAACGTTAAAAACGAAAAAAAGATTTAATAGTCACTCAATACTAAATATGGGAAGGTATGATGAGCAGAACAAAACTGAAAAGACAAATGATTATCGGGGGAGTCATTCTCTCCTTTATAACGAGTCTTGGATTTGCAGCAAAGAATGACAATAAATCATCGCAGCCTATTTTAGGTCGATATGAAGTGATTGAAATAGATGAGCTTGATCGATTCCCTATTAAGGCGAAGATTGATACCGGCGCATATACCGCATCTCTCAATGCGATTAATATTGAGTACTATGAGAAAGATGGCGATGACTGGGTTCGGTTTACGCCGGTTGTTGATGATAAAGAATTAACGACACGTGATCTTCCCCTTCATAAAGTATCCCGTATTAAACAGCGATCAGAAGAAGGTGCTGATAGTGATGATATTGCCTCATCAAAAAGACCAGTAGTAGAAATGACAGTTTGTATTGGCAAGCAAAAGGAAGTGATTGAAGTGAACCTTACAAATCGTGGTCATTTTAATTACCCTCTGTTAATTGGTGCTAAAGCGCTTCGAAAATTTGATGTGTTAGTGGATGCCGGAAAGCAATATATTGCAGATCCTGCGTGCAAGTAATCGAAAGAATAGTTACATCATAAGGCACTGATGTGCCTTATGATCCATATTGAAATGAGTCTATAAAGGGAAAGTATCGTATGCGTTCCGTGAATTTGCATCTAAGAGTTTTAATTTTTATTTTAATCGCTTTAGGGCTTGGCTCTATTGCCTATGAAAGGTATGTCCTTCAGATTCCTTTTACCGATAGAGCGGTGGAAGATCTTTGGACGATTGATGCCAAAATTAGTTACGATGTCCCGCGATCTTCGGCTGTGAGTGTGAAATTTTTTATCCCTACCACTTACAATCAATACACTTTATATAGTGAATCGCTTATTGCGGATAAACAGTATGGGCAAGTATTTGAGCAAGATGATCTGGGTAATAAGATAGGGCATTACTCGGTTCGGAGAACGCAAGGGCCTGAAACGCTCTACTACCGTTTAGCATTATCTCCTAATTTTGGTATGACGGAGAAAGTCGAGGAGAAAGGCCCGATTTATCGAGAAGCGATTCCGTTGGAAGGTGCTGAAAAGCTTGCTGTTGATGCGCTTGTCACGGATATTCGCGCGACTTCATCAAATACGATGAGCTTTATTAGTGAAGCGATTTCACGCGTGAATGATACCAAAAACACCAATGTAAACTCTCTTTTAAATGGGGACAGATCTGTGCAGAGTCGTTTTGATACGATTGCACTCATTCTCTCTCAAGCGCATATTCCTGTACAGCGCGTTACGACGCTCGAATTGAAGCGCAGTACAGATCAGAAGCCTGAGACCTGGTTACGTAGTTTTATTGAAACAACAAGCCGTGATAGTGAAACCAATAAAAGCTCCACAGTTGGTAAATGGTACTATTTTAACTTAGAAACGGGGATGGTGGGTCTCCCTAAGAATGCGATTATTTGGTCTGTCGGTGATAAGCCGCTATTAACGGTCGAAAACGGGGCGCGTGCGAAAGTATCTTTCAGTATCACGGATAAACAGTTAACGGCAATTAGCCTTGCACAAGCTACAAATACCGATAGTTCTGACTTCTTAGCATACTCACTCTATAGCTTGCCGATCTCTGATCAGTTTGGCTATGAATTGATGCTGATGATCCCATTTGGGGTGTTAGTTATCTTACTTGTGCGAAATGTTGTAGGTATTCAAACACTCGGAACGTTTACACCTGTCTTGATAGCCTTGGCATTTAGAGAAACAGGGCTTGTATTTGGTGCGATTTTCTTCTCAATTATTATTGCGATGGGATTGTTGGTGCGATCTTATCTTGAGCATCTCAAGTTGCAGATGTTATCCCGATTATCCGTCGTTTTAACTTTTGTGATTCTCTTGATTGCGACGTTAAGTATCTTCAGCTACAAGATGGGCTTTGCCAAAGGCCTTGCAATTGGTCTATTCCCAATGGTTATTTTAACGATGACGATTGAGCGACTCTCTATTACATGGGAAGAACGTGGTGCGAGTAATGTGCTTAAAATTAGTATTGGTACGCTAATCGCGGCATCTCTTGCATACCTGCTTATGGATATTCCTGAGTTTGTCTATTTTGTCTTTACTTTCCCAGGCATCCTCTTGGTACTTGCTGGATTTATGTTAATGATGGGTCGTTATCGCGGTTATAGACTCACAGAGCTGAAGCGTTTTAGTGCGATGCTAAAAGAGGAGAAAAAGTAATATGTTTACGATGATTAAGCGCTGGCGCGCTCTTCGTAAGCGCGGCGTCATGGGGATTAATGAACGTAATGGTGATTTTGTACTGAAATATAATAACCGCAAGTTCTACCCATATGTGGATGATAAGATTTTAACGAAAGAGCGCGCAATTGCCGCCGGTATTAACGTACCGGAAATGTATGGCGTGATCGAGAGCGAAAGCGATATTAAAAAATTCCGGAAAATCATTGGTGATAGAACGGAGTTTGTAATCAAGCCGGCACAAGGTGCGGGTGGTGATGGTATTATCGTCATCGCCGATAAGTTTGATGACTATCGTTTTAAAACGGTATCTGGCAGATTGATTACAATTGATGAAATTGAATATCAAATTTCCAGTACGCTTACGGGTCTTTACTCTTTAGGCGGCGCGCGAGATCGAGCTTTAATTGAATATAAGGTAAGCTCGGACCCTATCTTTAGCGGTATTAGCTATGAGGGTGTGCCGGATATCCGTGTCATTGTTTTGATGGGATATCCGATTATGGCGATGCTGCGTCTACCCACTAGACAATCGGGTGGAAAGGCAAACTTACATCAAGGTGCAATAGGTGTCGGGGTTGATCTTAAAACGGGGACGACCTTAAAAGGAACGTGGCTGAATGAGATTATTCATCGTCATCCGGATACCAATAATGATGTAAGTAGCGTAAGCTTGCCGGATTGGGATGGTTTTTTGGAATTGGCAACGAGTTGTTATGAGCTGAGCCAGTTAGGTTATATCGGCGTCGATATGGTACTAGATGAAACGAAAGGCCCATTGGTATTAGAGATTAATGCACGCCCGGGATTAAATATTCAGATTGCCAATAATGCCGGCTTAGAGATTAGAGCCCGCAAGGTCGAAGCACATTTAGCGGCCTTGAAGAAGGCGGGTAAACCCGCGGAATCAATCGCGGAGCGCATGGCTTTTTCTCAAGAATGGTTCGGTGCAGATCGAGTCGAGGAATTAGAGCGATAAGCATATTTTCTCTTCATCGTATCAAAAGAGAGCTCTTCTTTTTAAAAGGAGAGCTTTTTTGTATATATAGGAATATGCTATGTAAATAGATAATGATATCAGCCCTAAAGGCTCACGGGCATTTTCCCCTTATATTTAGGAGTAGTTATGAAAGATTCTGTAATCAAGCAATCAGCGGCGCAAGTATCTCAGGATTACTATTTTTATCATACATTTATGCTGGGAGAGATTGGGTTTTTGCTCAACGAAAAAGGCTTGCAAGAGATTGATATTTGCCATTTGAAGAATTCAGGTGACGCAGATTTAAGGGGCGAGTGGCAAGGATTTGCAATTGATATTAATGCCAGTAACGCACAGGTCAGTGGCGAGATAAAAGCCTTTGTTGAGAATGTTATTAATGAGTTTTCAGAATATTTTGCCGGCAGTAGACAAAGTTTTTCACTCCCATTAAATCCTTCGGGTACCGATTTTCAAAAGCGAGTTTGGCAGGCTTTAATCGCAATTCCCTATGGAGAAGCAATAAGTTATAAAGTGCTTGCAGAGCGTATCGAAAATCCCAAAGCAATGCGTGCTGTAGGTTCTGCCAATGGAAAAAACCCGCTCCCGATTATTATTCCTTGCCACAGAGTGATTCAAGGGAATCAAACATTAGGGGGATACAGTGGCGGTATAGAGACGAAAATTTCGCTGCTAAGGCTCGAAGGATTCTCCTTTATTGAAGGAAAATCCGGATTAAAAGTAGTGCAAGGGCAATCTGAGCTCCGCCTAGAATAAGCGCATAGAGCGCAAGCTTTCCGCCTTGTTGTTTTAATAGCGTAAAGTTAAGCCGAAGCCCGATTGCCGCAAGCGCTGTGACTTCAAAATAATGACTGATTGTTAAAAGAATGCCGGTAATATCATTATGAATTATATTGAGAGAATTGAGTGCGCAAGCAATAATAAAGCCAAAAAGATACCAAGGGATAAGCGCCGTAATCGGTTTTCGGGTATTTGAATTTACGCCAGTTTCCGTAGCCGCTGCGCTAGCATTACGTTTAGCGATCTGATGAAAGAAGAGAACGATGAGCACAAGCGATGCAATTCGCATAATTTTAAAGATGGTGGCATCGCGCATCACTTCAGGGCCAAGCATACTTGCACTAGCGATCACTTGCCCAACTGATTGTAAAATACCACCGATAAAAGCGCCTTGTAGGAGCTTATCACCATAGATAAATATTGCAATCAAGGGGAGAAGGAACATCATTATCGTCCCCATCAGATTGACGATGGTGATGATTAAGCCGCGCTCAGATTCACTGGCGCCAATCACTGGAGCAGTTGCGGCAATTGCAGATGATCCGCACACTGCATTGCCAGAAGCCATGAGTAGATAGTAGCTTTGAGAAAATTTCAGAAGTTTACCAATCACTATCGCAAATCCAATAGTGCCAATAATTTGTAGAGAAATATAGAGCGTGCCGGTAAGTCCGAGCGCGCCTAATGTCGAAAAAGTAACTGAAAAGCCCAAAAGGACAATGGCGTACTCAAGCAAGCGACCTTCTGCGAAACGGGTTCCTAACTTAAAAATATCTTGTTGAAAGAAGAGGTTCCCTAAGATAATCCCTAAAAAAATCGCGATCGGAGAAGCGCCAATTTTTGGTATGAACAGTGCAAAAACAGTTGCAATCATAGCGGTTATAATCGCTAAACCAAGGCCCGGTAAGATGCCTGGAATATCGGATGGTTTCGGAATAAAGCTTGGGTATTTCATAAGTTCACTTCTTCAAATATGGGCTTGAAAGAGGGAATCAGTATAACAGCTCGATTATGGCGCAGTTAAGACAATCCGTGAATTATTATCCTGCGAAAACAGTCTAAAGAGAAACAGCCTAAATAGAAATCGGCTCAAGAGGAAAACTTATTTGAAAATACTGTTTAAAAATAAGAGTCATTAATCCGTATTATTGATCAATACAAAAGTCATAAAGATGATTGGGTGCGATCTCTTTCGGGCGATAGGCATCAATAAGACATTGAACGGATTGAGAGGGAATGGTATTGACGACTTTTAGAATCTCTTCCCAGCCATTATTCAGAGAATCGCAATTCTTATTCGGCAAACAAATGCCTCCTATTGTTAGATCAGCGCCTGAATCGAGTATATATTTCAGGGTTTGGAGAGAAATATCAGAAACCTGTTTCTGCTGAGAGAGCGATTGTAAAAAGTGATAGATCGGTGTGACATATTCAGGATAGGATTGTTGGCTACCTTTGGGTTGTATATAGCGCCTGATATAAACGCTATTGATATTGGCATGGCCCTCTTCTATCAGGATTTTCACAAAGTTTTGTTTGCGAGGATAGTGCGCAGGATAAGCCGCTTGATGGAGCGCTATATAGAGCGGGATATCTGTTATTTCTGCAATGTCTAAATTAGGATCGGCTCCCTTTTTGAGGAGATAACGTAGAACATGATCATCACTAAATTGATTATTCAGCGCATAAGAAAGTAGATAGGAGTATGGTGTGGAAGCATTAATATTAGCACCATTTATCAGTAACAGATCTAACATTTCGGTATCGAATTGTGTATAGCCGGAAGCGGCATATCGAAATATTGCCGGCGATAAGGCTTCACTCATAATATTTTTTGCGGCATCAATACCATAATTGATCGATAGATCTGCAGCATTATCATCTGGGTGCTGGTCGATTAAAATGCCGGCAGCAATCAGATCATTATTTTTCACGGCATGTACTAAGGGCGCATAGTTTTCATCATAACGAGGCTCATTAGTCAGCCCATTATAGACATAAGCACTTATCTGATTGACGGGAATTCCTTGGTCGATAAGACGTGAGATTTCCTTGTAATCTCGCTTTTTAACGGCATTGAGAAGAAATATATGCGGCGTACAATTTTGTAGGGAAGGCGACTCTACCTTGAGCGTAAAAGCAATATAGTTTTGGATATTCGTCGGAATTTTACGTTTTTGCAGCAGCATGTTATAGCAATACAGACGTAAATCATCTTTGTAAATAGCACTCGCATTATGGTTATATGTCCCCGCTTTATGGAGCAGATAGAAATAGAGCGGCGAAATAGTAGCAAAGTGAGATTCATCAAGCGCGTAAAAAGATGCCGGAATTGTATCCCCTAATTGAATATCCTGAGATAAGATTTCTGGCGTCAATAGCGCTCTTAAATGAATATGGGCTTTCAGTTTTTGCAAGCGCGCCTCTTTTTGGGGGAGTTGTTCGCTCTGTAAAATCAGCCAATAAGCATAATCCATGATCCAAGTGAAGTAAGCCGCTTCATTACCACTGAAATCAATGTGAGAGAATTGGGGTGAGCTTATAAATTCATCGAGCGCAGCAAAATTTTTATGAAATTGGGGCGTATCAAAAGTGGTATTGATAGTCGCTAGATAATGTTTTTGGAGTTCCCGAAAATGCACCGTGGATGGTGCATGAATCGCCGCCCTTTTTTGCTGTGATTCTTGAAGGACTAATGCCGGCATTAAACTTTCAGCGACGGTAAGATTCAAG
>CANRON010000033.1 GCA_947632245.1 uncultured Ignatzschineria sp.
CTCTGTGTTGCCTGAGGAGATGTATAATACGCGCTTTCAAAATTCTTGCAACCCTTAATGCTGAGCAAGTATTAACCAATACGAAACATACCTCCATAATCAACTGATTTTAAATGATTATATGCTCCGAAAAATCTCTAAAAACCTTCAGAAAACCAGTTTCTCTTTCAATAGATAGATATGATGCTCTCTTTCTTGGTTACAACCAATCCAATAAAGTAGAGATTATTGCTCACAATAACTATCTCGCGCAAAGGTTCTTTTACAGTAATACGTATTGCCGGGAGAATGATCTCGAAGCAATCCATTTGCATGCCGGCATATAAGCGCTCTACTCTTACACTAGGCTTCCTTAAATCGAAACCACTATATAGTATCCAATACCTACCCCTTCTAGTAGTTCGTTTATTCCCATCACCGACAAACTCTTTACCGAGAGTTACTAATACTTAAAAAAAGAGACTTCAATTTGAAGTCTCTTAATAGAACTCTATAGGGTTGTATGCTTATAGCAGCTGTATATTAAATACAGTATCTAGTTATGCAAAGAGGGAAATAATCTTTTTAAGCCCTGCGATGAGACGATCGATCTCTTCACTTGTACTATATACCCCAAAGGACATCCTTGCTGTTGCAGGTACCTTCATGCGCTTCATAAGGGGTTGTGCGCAATGATGCCCCACCCTAACAGCAACACCTTCATGATCTAAGAGTGTACCAATATCGTGAGGATGGATACCTTTCACCACAAAAGAGATTACACCTGCTTTTTCTTTAGCGGTACCAATGACTCTCACCTCAGGGATTTCTGCCAACTTCTCCATCGCATATTTAAGAAGTGCATCCTCATGGGAGACAATAGTATCAAAACCTACTTCTTCCACCCACCTTAAGGCAACGCCAAAACCAATAACGCCGGCAATGTTCGGTGTCCCTGCTTCAAACTTATTCGGTAGCGGTGCAAATGTTGTCTTTTCAAAGGTGACAACATCAATCATATCTCCCCCTGTTTGATAAGGAGGCATCTTCTCTAATAGCTCACGTTTACCGTATAAAATTCCTACGCCTGTTGGCCCATATAACTTATGTGAGGAAAACGCATAAAAGTCAGCATCAAGTTCCATAACGTTTAAAGGTTGATGCACCGCACCTTGCGCGCCATCAATTAAAACCTTCGCCCCGATCGCATGCGCTTTATCAATAATGAACTTCACATCATTAATAGTTCCGAGCACATTCGACACTTGTGTCACAGAAACGATTTTGACGCGATCATCAAGCATAGCTACATATTCATCGAGTAACAATTCACCTTCATCATTAATAGGTATGATTTGAAGTTCCGCACCCTTCTCCTCACAAATCATCTGCCAAGGTACAATATTCGCATGATGCTCCATCTCAGAAATGATCACAACATCCCCAGCATTAAGCACCATTCGTCCATAGCTTTGCGCCACTAAGTTAATACTTTCTGTGGTACCTTTCGTGAAGATAATTTCTCTCGCATCTTCTGCCCCTACAAAGCGCTGGGTAATATTACGCACTTCTTCATATTCTTGTGTAGATTTTTCACTAAAATAATATACACCGCGATGAATATTCGCATAGTACTTCTCATATACTTCACGTTCCGCATCAATCACAACCTGTGGCTTTTGAGCGGATGCGCCAGTATCTAAGAATGCTACACGATGACCTTTTACCTCTTCATTGAAGATAGGAAACTGCTGACGAATTTTTGGAAGTGCAATCATACGGACCTCTATGTGTAATCTTTTAAGTCTGAATTGAAAAACAGGTATATATCTGTGAGATAGTTAGAGTGAACTCTATTCTATAGTTTAGATATATACCTGTCATTGGGCATATATTCATGCCACATCTATTTTATGCTTATACGAGCGTTTCAGTATCTTTATCTAAACGATGATGTAACCATTCACGAATAGACTCACAAGAAATCGACTCTAATACTTCTGCTGCATATGCACGAATTAACATTGTTTTCGCTTCTGCGGCAGAGATACCGCGTGAACGAAGGTAGAACATGTGATCAGGATTAATAAACCCAACCGTTGCACCATGTGTACAACGAACATCATCTGCATAGATTAAAAGGCGAGGAATCGTTAAAGCTCTCGCACCGTCATTTAAAAGCAATGAACGCGTCATCTGATCTGCATTAATCTTCTGTGCATCTTGATATACATGAATTTGTGCATCAAAAATAGATTCTGCACGATCTTTTAAAATATTTTTTACTTGCTGATTGCTTTCACAATTCGGTACGCGATGATCCATATCGATCACATGCGAAATGTGTTGACGACCTTCGGCAATATTTAAAATATTTAGTTCACTATATGCATGTTCACCATTCATATGAAGGTGAACATCTGAGCGTGTTAACTCACCCTTTGATTGGTAGCTCATATAGTGGACATGACTTTCTGCCGCTTGTTCTGCTGTAAAATCAAACAAGCTAGAACCTGTATCTGCATTAATCCCTGCACGAATAAATTCAATTTTCGCAGCTTTCGCAACATCTACATTCATACGTCCAAGATTCAGGTAAGTACCTTCACCCGCTTCCACGAGCAAGAATGATGCGGTTGCACATTCACCGACTGTCAATACAATATCAAAATCCACTTGTGTATTTGCATCATTACTTTCCGTATAGTTATAAATAACGATCGGACGTTCAACTTTCGCATCTTCAACAATTCGGATCTCTAAAAGATTACTCGAACCACGAACCAGAACGCCCTCAGGAAGTGATAGATCACTAATCCAACGGGTGCTGATTTCACCGTTATAGATAGGAAGTATCACTGCGTTTTCAGGTAATACTTCATTGACAGGTGCAGATGTTTCACGTGAAACAGGCGCTACCCACTCTACTGAGAAAAGCTTACGAAAGGGAGTATCTTTAAAACGCTCACGTTGAGCATTTTCTTTATAAACTGTTAGCATTGAAATCTCCTTATTTATTAGCACGTGAGCTGCCCGCCTCATCATCGCGGAATGCTACGTAACCATCTTTTTCGAGCTCAAGCGCTAACTCTTTACCACCGCTTTTTACGATCTTACCATCTGTCATAACGTGTACAAAGTCTGGCTGAACATAATCAAGAAGTCTTTGATAATGCGTAATTAAGAGGAATCCGCGCTTCTCATCACGAAGAGAGTTGATCCCTTCAGAGATAACACGAAGCGCATCAATATCAAGACCTGAGTCTGTCTCATCAAGCACCGCAAACTTTGGCTCAAGCACTAACATTTGAAGAATTTCGTTACGCTTTTTCTCACCACCAGAAAAACCAGCGTTGACCGCACGCTTTAAGAAAGAGGAATCCATTTTTACAGTTTTCATTTTCTCTTGAAGCATTTCATAGAATTCAAGCGCATCAACTTCTTGCTCACCGCGTGAACGAAGAATCGCATTGAGTGCACTACGAAGGAAGTAATGGTTATTAACACCCGGAAGCTCTGCCGGATATTGGAAACCTAAGAAGATTCCCATCTGCGCACGCTCATCAGGATCCATCTCTAGAATACTCTTCCCTTCAAATAAGATATCACCTTGCGTAATTTCGTAACCTTCTTTACCAACAATTACGTTCGCAAGTGTACTTTTACCTGAACCATTCGGCCCCATGATCGCGTGTACTTTTCCTGCTTCGATATCAAGCGTCAAACCCTTAAGGATTTCATTACCATCTACTTCTACGTGCAAATCTTTAATACTTAACATATGTCTATTCTCACTAAATATTGTCTATTTTGTTTTGCGCTCACCCGATACGGCGAACGCAAGAATTTTTTTGAAAAGGAACTTATTAACCCACGCTACCTTCTAAACGAAGTTCAATTAGCTTTTGTGCTTCAACGGCGAATTCCATCGGTAATTCATCGAAAATTTCCTTACAGTAACCATTCACAATAAGGTTAATCGCATCTTCACTTGAAAGCCCACGTTGTTGGCAATAGAAAAGCTGCTCTTCTGAAATTTTCGAAGTTGATGCTTCATGCTCAACTGTTGAGCTTGAGTTGCGAACATCGATATAAGGGAATGTATGTGCCCCACATTTATCACCCATTAAGAGTGAGTCGCACTGTGAATAGTTATGTGATCCCGTTGCATTTGGCCCGATACGTACAAGTCCACGATATGAGTTTTCAGAGTAACCCGCTGAGATCCCTTTCGAGATAATCGTTGAACGTGTATTTTTACCAATATGAATCATCTTCGTGCCTGTATCGGCTTGCTGACGATCCTTCACAAGTGCAACTGAATAGAATTCACCGACAGATTCATCCCCTTTAAGGATACAGCTTGGGTATTTCCAAGTAATTGCAGAACCTGTCTCAACTTGTGTCCATGTGATTTTAGATTGGAAACCATCACAAATACCGCGCTTTGTAACAAAGTTGTAGATACCACCATTGCCCTCTTCATCACCGGGATACCAGTTTTGTACCGTTGAGTATTTAATTGTTGCTTTCTCTTTTGCAACTAATTCAACAACCGCTGCGTGCAGTTGGTTTTCATCTCTTTGTGGTGCTGTACAGCCCTCCAGATATGATACATAACTCCCTTCATCTGCCACTATTAATGTGCGCTCAAACTGCCCTGTATTCGATGCATTGATACGGAAATAAGTTGAAAGCTCCATCGGGCAACGTTTACCTTTTGGAATATATACAAATGAGCCATCTGTAAATACTGCTGCATTCAATGCCGCAAAGTAGTTGTCATCATGCGGAACAACTGTTCCTAAGTATTCTTTGACGAGCTCAGGGTATTCCTGAACCGCTTCACTAAATGAGCAGAAGATAATTCCTTGCTCAAGAAGGCGGCCTTTATAACTTGTTGCAACAGAAACTGAGTCAAAAACAGCATCAACTGCAACACCTGCTAAAATCTTCTGCTCTGAAAGAGGGATACCTAAACGCTCATATGTATAAAGGAGCTCTGGATCAACCTCATCTAAGCTTTTGGGCCCATCTGCCATCGATTTTGGCGCTGAGTAATAAGATAACGCTTGATAATCGATCGGGTCGATATTAAGGTGCGCCCAATCTGGAGATTCCATCTCAAGCCAAGCACGGTAAGCTGTTAATCGATATTCAAGTAACCATTCTGGCTCTTTCTTAATTGCCGAGATCTTGCGAATAACTTCTTCATCAAGTCCGGGTGGAAGCGTTTCTTGCTCAATATCTGTCGTAAAGCCGTATTTATACTCTTCACTCGCAAGCGCCTGGATTCTATCTTTTTCTGTGATTTCTGCTGTCATAATTTTATAATAATCTTTAAAAATTGGTTTATAAGAGACCTTTTGCACGAATTTCTGTACCAAGATCGCTCGGTGAACCGAGAAGAGATTGTAAAGTCACATCAGAGAAGCTTTCATAAAGTTTCTGATTGATTACTCGCCAATGCGGCGCAAGATTACAATCATGTGCCTTATCACATGGATTTTCAATATCGTTACAGGCATTCATAGCCACAGGCCCTTCGATAGCCTCTATAACATCTAGTAATGTGATATCTTCAGGATTCTTCTGCAACTGATAACCCCCATAGACACCCCTAGTTGATGTCAAGAGCTCAGCTTTCACTAATAGCTTTAACACTTTGCCAACCAACGATACATTTAGATCACAGATCTCGGCAAGTGTCGACGCACTCATTCTCTCTTCCCTTACCGCAAGCTTGGTAAGGACAAGAAGTGCATAATCTGTTTCTCGGGTAATTCTCAAAGTTAAGACTCTCTAAAATGAATATAGGACTAATATAGTACTATATTAGTCCTAATTCAAATTTGTTTTAATAATATCGCTCATTCAATCAGTTTATCACTGCTTTCGCCTATAAAGATAAACCGAATATTTAACATATGAATGATCGTGTTAATTAAAATTTCACAGACTTGAATGCATCTTTACCCGCATAAACAGCACGATCACCTAATTCTGCTTCGATACAGATTAAACGATTATATTTTGCAACACGGTCTGAACGGCATAATGAACCTGTTTTAATTTGCGTTGCAACAGTGCCGACAGCGATATCTGCAATCGTTGTATCTTCTGTTTCGCCAGAGCGATGAGAAACGACAGCCGTATAATTTGCTTTATCAGCCATATTAATCGCATCAATCGTCTCTGTTAACGTACCAATTTGGTTTGGCTTAATTAAAATAGAGTTTGCAATCGCTTCATCAATCCCTCTTTGTAGGATTTTTGTATTCGTTACAAACAAGTCATCACCGACGATTTGAACGCGATCACCGATGCGTTTTGTGAGCTCCGCCCAACCCGCCCAGTCTTCTTCATCCATACCATCTTCAATCGTGATAATTGGATAACGATTCACCCAATCTTCTAAGAATGCAGCAAATTCTTCTGATGTGAAGTCCTTATTTTCAGACTCAAGAACATATTTACCATCTTTAAAAAACTCAGATGCCGCGATATCAAGCCCTAAAAACACATCTTTACCTGGCTCATATCCTGCACGCTTAATTGCTGTCATAATGACTTCGAGTGCTTCTTCATTTGAGCCTAAGTTTGGTGCAAAGCCACCCTCGTCACCCACACCTGTCGCAAGATTACGACCTGTTAAAACATTGCGAAGCTCATGGAAAATTTCAGCACCGCAACGGATAGCTTCTGCAAATGTAGGAACGCCCACTGGGAGAATCATAAACTCTTGTACATCGACAGAGTTATCAGCATGCGCACCACCATTTAAAATATTCATCATTGGTACAGGAAGCGTATAAGTTTCGCGCTCAGCGAGGTATTCATAGAGCGGTAAGCCTTTTTTATTTGCCGCAGCGTGTGCAACTGCCATAGAAACGCCTAAAAGTGCGTTTGCACCTAAATTCGATTTATTATCCGTACCATCTAATTTCAGTAAAATGTCATCAACATTTTTTTGATCCAATGCATCAACACCCACAAGTGCTTTTCTGATTACGCCATTGACGTTCTCACATGCACGTAAAACGCCTTTACCACCGTAGCGTTTCTGATCCCCATCACGAAGCTCAACCGCCTCTTTAGCACCTGTAGATGCACCGCTGGGTACTGCTGCCGTACCTGTTACGCCAGATTCTAAAGTGACTTTTACCCAAACGGTTGGATTACCGCGCGAATCAAGAATTTCTCGTGCAATAATTGCGTTAATTGCTGACATAAATTTCTCCAAATAGATGTAATTAAAAAAGCAAAAGGTGTAACTACAAAGTAGCTACACCCCTCTATTATTTATCGTAATCGCTCAAATATCAACATGAGAGATCAATCAATTTATTAAATGTTACGAATCTTAGGTCCGATATAACGCTGACGTGGGCGACCAATCTTCATATTTGGATCCGCGATCATCTCTGCCCAATGGCTGATCCAGCCGCTTGTACGCGCAATTGCGAACATTGGCGTAAACATTTCAACAGGAATACCCAGCGCTTTATAGATAATACCTGAGTAGAAATCAACGTTTGGATAGAGTCTACGTTGTACGAAGTACTCATCTTGAAGTGCAATTTCTTCGAGTTTAACCGCAATTTCCATCAATGGATCATTACCATATTTTGCAAGAACCTGATCCGCAATACCTTTAATGATACGTGCTCGTGGGTCAAAGTTTTTGTAAACACGGTGACCAAAGCCCATAAGACGGAATGGATCATTTTTGTCTTTTGCTTTTGCAATATATTTGTCGATATTACTCACATGACCAATTTCTTCGAGCATCACGAGTACAGCTTCGTTTGCACCACCATGTGATGGTCCCCATAGTGACGCAATTCCTGATGCGATCGCTGTAAATGGATCTGCACCTGATGAGCCTGCTAAACGTACTGTTGACGTTGAAGCATTTTGCTCATGGTCTGCATGCAACGTGAACAGAACGTCAATTGCTTTTTCCGCAACGGGGTCAATTTCGTAATCCGCGCATGGCGTAGAGAACATCATCTGCAAGAAGTTACCTGCATATGAGAGATCATTGCGTGGGTAACGGATTGGCTGACCTTGTCCATGCTTATAAGCAGCAGCTGCAATCGTTGGCATTTTTGAAATTAAACGATGCGCAATAATCATGCGGTGCTCTGGATCATAAATGTTCATTTTATCATGGTAGAAACCTGCCATTGATGCCACTGAACCGACTAACATTGCCATTGGATGCGAGTCATAACGGAATCCTTGTAAAAAATCCTTCATGTTTTCATGCATCAATGAATGAGTCATTATGATCTCTTTAAACTCTTTTGATTGCCCTGCATCTGGTAATTCACCATTCCAAAGAAGGTATGCAACATCGAGGTAATCTTTTTTCTCAGCTAATTGCTCAATAGGATAACCACGGTAAAGAAGCTCACCCTTATCACCATCAAGATAAGTGATTGCACTCTCACAACTTGCTGTAGAAACATAACCTGGGTCATAGCTGAACATTGACATTTCATTGTTTAGCTTTGCAATATCAATAACAGAGTTACCGTACACTGAATCTAAGATTGGAAACTCAGCTTCATGTCCTGTTCTGTTATTTTTAAAGGTGACAGTATCTTTTGTACTCATACTAATTTCCTCCGCTTTCAGTCTCAGCATTGATTTTATCAACACCTCACATCAGCTAATTTTTAAAAAACTCAAACTTGAGATAAATAATGTTGTGCGACCATCTTAGTACATAAACTGACATTTTAAAATAGCCGAGCGCTTTACCCCGCGATTCAATTTTCTAATCGCGCCAATAATGCGTGGTTAATTTCTTCTATTAATGCAGGCCCTTCATAGATAAATCCACTATATAGCTGTACCAAAGAAGCGCCCGCATCTAACTTATCTAATGCATCTTTTGCCGTCATGATGCCGCCGACACCAATGATAGGAATTCTTCCCCCACTCTCTTTCGCTAAAAAACGAATGATATCCAATGATCTCTCTGTTAAAGGTGCACCACTTAATCCCCCTGCCTCTTCTTTATCGCTAGAGATTAATCCCTCTCGAGATATGGTTGTATTTGTCGCAATAATGCCGGAAATATGAGATTCATCCACAATTTCAATGATCTCCCGCAGCTGTTCTTCCGAAAGATCCGGCGCAATTTTTAATAAAATGGGCTTAGGGCTAGAATAGGTCTCATTTTTTTTCTGAAGCGTGTCGAGCAGTGCAAGTAATGGCGCTTTCTCTTGTAACGCTCTGAGATTTGGGGTGTTCGGTGAGCTGACATTCACCACAAAATAATCCACAACATCAAATAGCGCTTCAAAGCAGAGAAGATAATCATCCACCGCATTTTCATTAGGGGTTATTTTATTTTTACCGATATTACCACCAATGATTAATTGATGATTCCGTTTCAAAAGTCTTATCTTTGCAGCATCAACGCCATCATTATTAAATCCCATTCGATTAATAATCGCCCGGTCTTCCACTAAGCGAAATAATCTTTTCTTAGGATTACCGGTTTGTGCCTTAGGTGTTACTGTACCAATCTCTACAAATGAAAATCCGAGATTACCCAATTCCTGGTAGAGCTTTGCATCTTTATCAAAGCCGGCCGCTAATCCGACAGGATGCCTAAACTTTAATCCCAACACTTCTCTTTCTAGCCGAGGATCATCAAGCACTTTGCTACACGGTATCAGTAATCGTTGTAAAAAAGGAATACGACTTAATAACTTAATCCCCATAAATGATAGCGCATGAGATTGCTCGGGGTCGAGTTTAAAGAGAATATTTTGAATAATGGGCTTTATCATAGAATCAAACTTTCATCCGTGATTGTCATTGAGATATAAAAATCCAAAAAAAAAGCATCTCAGAGAGATGCTTTTCTTATAAAAATAACACTTATTTCGTTCTCGAAGATTAACGACCGTATTTTTTACGGAAGCGATCAACACGACCTTCAGCGTCAAGAATATTTTGTTGACCTGTGAAGAATGGATGTGATGCAGAAGTAACTTCCATACGTACTAATGGATATTCGTTACCGTCTTCCCATTTGATTGTATCTTTCGTTGAAATCGTTGAACGCGTTAAGATCGCAAAATCGCTTGATGCATCTTGGAATACAACTGGGCGATAGTTAATTGTTTTTTCTTTTGACATAATAATTTATCCATTAATTAATGTTTATTGGCCTATTCTAAATGCTCTTAAGATTCGTCAATCAAAAGTTTACCGCATTAAAAAATAATCAAGACGAGAATTTTACTGCAAACCCCCGTTCTTTGCAAATTTTTCAGATACAAGGGCTTTTTTAGCCCTTCATCATTTGGAAAAATTCTGCATTTGTTTTGGTATCTTTCATGCGATCAAGCATAAATTCAGCCGCTTCAATCTCATCCATAGGATGGATCAATTTACGTAGAATCCACATTTTCTGGAGCTCTTCAGGTGCCATGAGCAGCTCTTCACGACGAGTGCCTGATCGGTTCACATTAATTGCTGGGAAGATACGTTTTTCCGCAATACGGCGATCTAATTGAATCTCTGAGTTACCCGTTCCTTTGAACTCTTCAAAAATAACTTCATCCATTTTAGAACCAGTATCGACCATTGCCGTTGCAATAATCGTGAGGCTTCCGCCATTTTCAATATTTCGGGCTGCACCAAAGAATCGTTTCGGACGATGAAGTGCATTGGCATCAACCCCGCCTGATAATACTTTTCCTGATGATGGTACAACCGTATTGTATGCACGCGCAAGACGCGTCATTGAATCGAGAAGAATCACCACATCTCGGCCATGCTCAACAAGACGGCGCGCTTTTTCGATGACCATTTCAGCCACTTGTACGTGACGAAGCGCTGGCTCATCAAAGGTTGATGCCACAACATCACCTTTCACAAGACGCTGCATCTCTGTTACTTCTTCAGGCCTTTCATCGATCAAAAGCACAATGAGATAAGCTTCGGGATGGTTAATCGCGATTGATTGCGCAATATTTTGCATCATGATCGTTTTACCTGCCTTTGGCGGTGCAACAATCATGCTACGCTGCCCTTTACCAATCGGCGCTACGATATCGATCAATCTTGCAGTGATGTCTTCACTTGAGCCATTTCCGAGCTCCATTTTTAACGGCTCATTCGGATGAATAGGCGTTAAGTTTTCAAAAGCGATCTTACGTCCGCCTTTACCGACAGGCTCATAGTTAATCTCATTGACTTTTACAAGCGCAAAGTATTTTTCATTATCTTTCGGTGCGCGAATAACGCCGGATACCGTATCCCCGGTACGAAGATTAAATCGTCTAATTTGTGAAGGGCTGATATAGACATCATCGGGGCCTGCTAAAAATGAGCTATCCACACCACGAAGGAAGCCATAGCCATCATTTAACACTTCGAGAACGCCATCACCGATGACCTCGCCGCCTTTATCCGCTTGTCCTTGTAATATGGCAAAGATCAGTTCATGCTTCTTTGCACGCATTAAACCTTGGATATTCAACTGCTCGGCGATATCAACGAGCTCTTGGGCTGTTTTCTGTTTTAATTCAGTTAAGTTCATAAATTGATTTTAATAAGTGTATGGGGAAGAATTCTAAACACCGTTAGAATATTAATAAAGAATTTTGTGTTTGGGGGTAAAGGGGGTACAAGACCCTCCGCATTTCCTTAAAAAGCTATTTATGAGTTTCCTCACAGCTTTCACATACAGACTAGAAATGGGTAGAAGATTATATATACACAAAAGTTTATGCCTTATCTGCCTTCTGTGCAACTTTATTTCGATATTTGCTGATTAATCCCTTTAAAATTTCAATGCCAATCGGTAATGCTGAAACAAATACGATACCAAGGACGATTAAGGAAAAATTTTCTTGAACAATTTTCGTTTGTCCAAATAAGAATCCAGCACCAAGCATGCTAATCGTCCATAACAAAGCGCCGGTCACATTATAAAACCCGAAGCGGCGATAGCACATTGAACTTGCACCGGCGATAAAGGGCGCAAATGTTCTCACAATTGGGATAAATCGCGCCAAAATAATGGTTTTACCCCCATGTTTTTCATAAAATGCTTGTGTTTTTTCCAGGTATTTGAGTTTGAATATCTTCGCATCAGCCTTAAATGGTTTAATTCCGAGGTGCTTTCCAATCTGATAATTGACCGCATCCCCTATAATCGCCGCGATTAATAATGTTCCAAAGAGTATCCATATATTGAGTAATCCTGCTGCAGATAGCGCTCCTGCCGCAAATAATAGAGAATCTCCTGGTAAAAATGGGGTGACGACTAAACCCGTTTCACAAAATACAATTAAAATGAGAATCGCATAGATCCAATAGCCATACTGCGCCGTTACGACTTCTAAATAATCATCAATATTTAAGAAAACATCGATTACTTGCATCAACCAATCCATTAAAAAACCTCGGAAAATATAAAAATATATAGGAATCATTTATGATAGAAACATCGAAATACAATCATCGATAAGACTAAAATACTGATTACAAATAATGATTCATCACGCGTATATATTGCGTTTAGATCTCGCTTTTATCTAAAGGCGTCAGCTTTAAATCATGCAGTCGCCAGCATTGATCCATCTTTTTTGCTAAAGAGTTATCATGTGTCACCACGATTAAAGCAGTGCCCACCTCGGCATTAATTTCACACATCAGATCAAAAATCGCATGCGCATTATCTTCATCCAAATTCCCAGTCGGTTCATCTGCAAGCACAGCCGAGGGCTTGGTGACAAGCGCTCTTGCAATCGCTACTCGCTGACGTTCACCCCCCGAAAGCTTCCCAGGATTATGTGATAAACGATGCGAAAGTCCGACGCGCCCCAATAATCTTTCCGCTTCACTACGTGCTTTTGCAATATTCGCACCGCCAATAATCAAGGGTAATGCCACATTATCGAGTGCCGAGAACTCCGGCAACAGATGGTGAAACTGATAGATAAAACCCAGATATTCATTGCGGAGATAGCCCCGCTTCGCTTCAGACTCTTGATTAAAGTGATGTCCATTAAGATAGATATCCCCCATTGTCGGTTTATCTAATCCTGAAATCACATGCATTAAAGTACTCTTGCCGGCGCCTGAGGCCCCAACAATCGCGATACGATCCCCTTTATGAATTTGGAAGCTTAGATCTTTAAAAATAACGATCTCTTCTTTTTGATCCACAAACACTTTAGAGATATTACGTACATCTAACACCGGAGATACATCTTTAATTATCGTAGTTCTATTCATAACGAAGTGCCTCAGCAGGTTGTGTTCTAGATGCTTTCCAAGCAGGATAGAGCGTGGCAATACTTGCTAGTAAAAATGCAATGCCAGCAATTGTCGCCACATCTGAGAATAGGACGATTGAGGGAATCTCAGAAATCGGATAAATACTAGGCTCAAACAGCGTTTTCCCAAAAAGACCTTCTATCCATCTCACAATATCCGCCACATTAATAGCAATTAATAGTCCTAAAATAATCCCTATTAACGCGCCAAAGAAACCAATAAATGTTCCTTGTACCATAAAAATCGCCATTATTTTACGCGGCGGCATACCGAGTGTTCTCAATATCGCAATTTCAGATTGCTTTTCCGTCACAACCATCACCAGCATCGATACCACATTAAAAACAGCGACAGCGACAATTAAACTCATAATTAAGAACATTGAAATCTTTTCAATTTCGATCATCTTAAAGAGTGCCGCAAACTGATTGACCCACGTATAGACTGAATAATTTTCCGCTATTTCCGGTTTCACTTGCAAGTAATAGGCCGTTTCTCTTGCTTTCATAGGATCATCAAGCTTCAAGCGTACGCCAGTGACACTGCCTTTAGGCAGACGATAGAGCGTGCCGGCATCTTTGATATTGACAAATATATTACTAATATCATATTCATACATTCCCGCTCTGAAAAAGCCGACGATTTTCAAGCGTTTCATTCGCGGAGAAGCGCCGACTACTGTAACATTAATATCAGAAGTCACAAGGGATATATAATCACCGACCGTGACGCCGAGTTTGCTCGCCATATCTCGGCTAATCATCACGCCAAAGGGCACTTCGTTTAATAACTCAAAATTGGCAGCTTCCATGGTTCCTGTGTCAGGATTTACCGTAGAAATGGTCTCCTTAATCGAAGATACTCGATCTTCGTAGCTTGGATCAATCCCATAAACTTGCACTGGCAACATTGTGCCAGATGCATTAATAAGTCCCTGCCCTTCAATAAAGGGGGCGCTGCCGATCACATTGTCGGTCGTATCAGCAATTGCCATAACTGATTCCCACTGGTCTATATTGCCGGTACGATCATCTAAGATCTGATTATGAAATGCCATAGCGATGCTTCGCTCTGCCACTTCTTTTTGAAATCCGTTCATCACCGATAAAACCACAATCATCGTCATCACGCCGAGCGCAATACCGCCAATTGATACAAAGGAGATAAAGGAGATAAAATTATTTTTCCGCTTAGCGGCCGTATAACGAAGGCCGATAAATAACGGTAAGGGTCTAAACATAGTGACTCATCTTTTTAAGCAGTAAAGGGTTAGTATAAATGAAACGCGCAGATATTAGACATTAAATAATAAGGGCTTCCTGCCCCTCACTTTCGATCTCACTGAAGAGCGTTTGTAATTCAGGTAATGGCGGCAGTTCTTTTAATGACTTTAAATTTAGATCATCCAAAAATTGATCGGTTGTTGCATATAACATCGGTCTTCCCGGCACTTCTTTACGACCGACCACTTTAATCCATTCCCGATCTTCTAAAGTTTTTAAAATATTACTACTCACCGCAACGCCCCGAACAGCCTCTATATCCCCCCGCGTAACGGGCTGCTGATAAGCGATCAATGCCAACGTTTCAAAAAAGGCGGTACTGTAACGTTGCTGTTTGGCTTCAAATAGCTTTCCCACCCAAGTTGAAAACCGCTCTGGCACTTGAAATCGCCAGCCAGAGGCGACTTCTTTGAGCTCAATTCCGCCATTTGCTTCTCGATAATGCGTTTCAAGTTCAAATAACGTTCGCACAACATCGCTCTCGGTATATTCCTCACTCTCTAAAATCGACAAAATTTCTCGTAAAGAGAGCGGCACTTCTGCGGCCATGAGGATCGCTTCTAATAAGGCTTTTAATTCATGTAAATAATGATTTTGCGGTGTATTCATTAAGATTCTTTATACAAAGTTCGTGATCAATGATTGTGAAGGTCTACTCAATCGCTGCAAAATATCAGGAATGTGGGAAGCCCCCGAATATTATTCCAAAGATTATTTTATCGCAATTCGCATTAAAATAGTAACGGGATTACCGAACAACCGGTATCGCACTCAAAGCGAGAAGTCTTTTCCCCGCTAAGGCAAAAGCAACGCGGCGAATCGCATTCCAAGGATTCTCTTTTAATTGCCCTTTAATGGCACTATCAATTTGCACCACCATCTTCATCACATTTTTCCAAGTGCGTAAGTTCATACGTCCCAATGCTTTCTGATATAGCGGTTGCTTATTGCGCCATACTTTATTCAGTACCTGCTGCATACTTTTTCCTTGGTTCATCTCAAAAAGCATCTCCCCTAAAGTTGCAATCTCTTTTTGAAGCAAGTAGTTTACAAGCACGGCGGGCTCACCCTCCTCTTCAAACGCCGTAATAATACGGTTAATGCGATCGATATCGCCCTCTAAGATGGCATCACTTAAATCAAAAGCAATAAATTTAGAGCTCTGCGTTAAGGCGCTGCGAAGATCATCTGCTGAAATCATACGATCCCCGTAATAGAGCGCAAGATAATCAAGCTCCTGAATCACGGAGAATAAGTTGCCTTCATTATTTTGCGCTAATAGATCCACAGCATCTTTTTGCAATTGAAGATTGCGCTGTTTTGCTTCATTGAAGATCCAGCCAGGATATTCATGAACCCTTGGCGGATATAGTATCGATACAATTCCGACCTTTTCAATCATCGTGACCCATTTTGATTTCTGCTGTGCCGCTTTCAATTGAGGCGTCGATATCAGGAGAAAAAGATCTGGCAGCGGATTAGCAAAATAATTCTCTAACGCAGTCTGTGCTCTTTTATCAGGCACATTATTAAAACGTAGCTCTATAATTTTTTTTTCTGAAAAAAGAGAGAGTGATTGTGTCGCTGCAATAAAGGTGTTCCAATCGAATTTGCCATCAACTTCAAATAGATCACGCTCTGTAAACCCATTTTCACGATAAAAAGCTCGCGCTTGATCCGCTAAGTTTAACGACAGATAAGCCTCATCCCCTGCCACAAGTAGTGCGGATACTCGTTCTATATGTTTTCTTAAAGCTGGGATTACTTCGTAAGAACTTAAGCGCATAATGAAATCTCTCACTCCAATCTTCTAATTAATTGGTTCAAGTATACACGCCTTGATAATTCATGGTCTATGATCCTTATTCTATTCCTTTAATACGTTTTTTTATCCCGGATTACAGCTTCTGCTATGATTCTTAAATTTAAGGCTTGAAAATCATCTTCCTATTAAATAACATTAAGAAATTAACATATTGCATGCAACCTTTATCAATTAGTGTTATTTTAGAAAAATAATCTCTATACAAATGTTTAACTTTAAGCTAAATGTATAAGTCTATTGTGAATTATATCAATAAAAATATTAGGTTATAGAACCTATCCTTGGAGGAATATACTATGAAGAAGTATTTAGGATTTAAACAATTACTATTGATTACAGCAGTTTCTACACTCCTCGTTGCATGCGGCGATGATAAAAAAGAGACGGCAGCAGCGGATAATAGCAATACTTTAGAAACGCGCTATGTCACGATTGCAACAGGGGGGTCATCAGGCCCATATAACATCATTGGTACAACTCTTGGGCAGATCTACGCTAAAACCTACGACGTCAATGCAAAAGCGCAATCAACAGGTGCATCTATTCAAAACGTTAACCTTGTGAATCAAGGAAAAGCGGAAATGGCACTGACTATGAGTGATGTGTTAAGCCAAGCGATTGCAGGGGAAGGCTCTTTTCCAGAAAAAGTGGACAATGTTGTGCAAATTGCCGCCCTTTACCCAAACTATGTTCAGATCGTAACCTCTAAAAAATCAGGTATTAAAACCATGGATGATCTTAGAGGTAAACGCGTTGCTGTTGGTGACCTAAACTCAGGGACAGAGATGAATGCGCGCGCACTACTTCAAGGTCATAATATTACTTATGATGATCTGAAGATAGACTACTTAGGTTTCTCTGAAGCTGTAGACGCACTTCGCGGTGGTAAAATTGATGCAGCAGTTCTCACAAGTGGTTTACCCAATGCTTCTATCATGGAGCTTGAGCAAGGCTTTGATCTTCAACTCGTAGAGATCAGAAAACCAATGGTGGATGAAATTTCCAAAGATCAAGCATACTTCTTGTCAGAAGAGATTCCAGCAGGTACTTACGGTAACGCGGACCCTATTCCCACAGCAATCATTGTCAATGCTTTAGTTGCACGTAAAGATTTGAGTGAAGATGATGTCTATAAACTCACAAAAACTTTCTTTGAGAGCTTAAATGATCTTTCAAACTCTCACCAAGCAGCAAAAGGTATTTCGCTTGAAGATGCGCAAAAAGGTTTAGTTGCACCACTTCACCCGGGTGCTCAAAAATATTACGATGAGCAAA
>CANRON010000034.1 GCA_947632245.1 uncultured Ignatzschineria sp.
AAATTCTATGCGCTTGCAGATTTATACTTTGATCATAAGGCAATTACGCTTACAATAGGGGTAGATTTTTTATTAAATCTCACTAAAAATATAAAGGAATCACATATGAAAAAATTAGCTGCATTATTACTAATCGCAGGTATCTCTACTTCTGGCGCAATGGCTGCGGACATCGAAAGAACAGCGGCTCCTGGTGGTTTTCCAATCTCAACAGTTGTATCTGTTCCAAGCGATGCTACCACTTACTACTTAAGCGGCGCTGTACCACCAAAATTAGAAGATGGTACAACAGCAAGAAGTACTGAAGATCAAACTGTCGGTATCCTTAACTCAATCAAAGATACGCTTGAGTCACAAGGTTTAACAATGGGCGACATCGTTAAAATGCAAGTATATTTAGTTGCTGATCCTGATCTTGGCAAAATGGACTTCGCAGGCTTCATGAAAGGCTATGCACAATTCTTTGGTCCTGAAGCTGAAACTAACCTACCAGCACGTTCAGCATTTGAAGTGAAAGCGCTTGCTTTCCCTGAGTGGTTGATCGAAATCGAAGTGATCGCTGCTAAAAAATAGCATCTATTCATCCATTGCATGATTGAACATAAATTTAAAAGCATCCTTCGGGGTGCTTTTTATTGTCGTAAAAATAATCCACAAAATTGAGGTATCATTCAACTACAATGATATATCATTGGCAGACCGTTGGTGTGTCATAGGTATATCTACGTCTGGTTTTAGTAGATCCTGAATATAAATAACAATTGTTAACGAACAAAGGCATTTCTATGACTCGTATTAATATCATCGATCCTTGTGAGCTTTGTGATCAACATCTACTGGCTGAGCATAGAGAATTAACGCGTATCCCTAACGATATTGTATCGCGAAATGGCGATGTCCCCTTAAGCACAAAGACTGCTTATTTACTTGGAACTGGTCATGTGACTTTCTTTCGAGATAAACTGCTATTTCTAAAAAAACGCTATGATGCACTACATCAAGAGTGTCTTGATCGCGGCTTTAATGTGACTTATAAATGGCCGGAAGCAGCGGCGCAATATTCCCATCTTTGGCAGGACTATTATGTTACACCCAATGATATTGCCCTGAATATGGCAAGAATCCAAGAGAGAATGCCGAATAATCCTCGCTATACAATACATAAAAAAGCCACCTATGAGGCAACATAAGTGGCTTTCTATCAGCAGGCATCTATAAATGCACATACAATGTGTATTCGAAATACCCATCCGATTCTAATATCTTGCATGAATGCCTAAACTTCTTCAAGTGAATCCTTGAATTCCCTGATCTCGATAGGTTTTATCTTCCTACAAAGATATTTGTACAGGGTTTTAAATCGCATTTCAAGCGCTTTTTTCTATACAATAATCAATGCTTAAACGCCCTGCACCATAACAGACAAGATAGATGAATCCGCCGGCTAATCCTATATTTTTCATGAGGTTAGTCGCATCTTCTGGCGAGCCATGAAACATAAATCCCGCAACAATATTAAATATTGCTAAAAATAGCGCAATGATACGGGTTTGAAATCCACATAAAATTGCAAGACCACCACCGAGCTCTAACAATATCACCAAAACAACAAGATCTCCCGGTAATCCTTTTGACGCCATAAATGCAGCCGTTCCCGCATATCCCCCTATTTTATTCCATCCGGCAATAATAAATAGATAGGCGATCATAGCGCGGCCTACTAAACTCAAAGTGCTTTGAACTGCGCACGTTGATACAAAATTTTTGACCCAAACATTGGGATTGAACATGGTAAAACTCCTATTGCGAAGATTTCCAGAGATGTCATACTCTTTATTCTCAAATCGGATCGATTAATGCCCCTAGAGAATAATCAACATAAATCTATGTGATATTTGAAAACATCTATGAAACTATGCCTTAAAGACACAACCTATTAATAATATTATAATGAGCACCAACATCATGAAATGTTAGCCTTTGAATGCAACGTATAATAGGAACTTCTTGATTCCCTTGATATAGTCATTTGGAAATTCTTTATTTCCTTTAAAGATAAAATCAATAATAATGGCTATGATCTATCATTTCATTCAATCACTAGCAGCAAGGATCGGGATACAAATATGTCTACATTTAATAAAGTTGATTTAGAAGATATCCATGTATTTTGTAAGGCTGCTGAAAATAGTAGTTTTACAGAAACAGCCATACAAATAGGATCGACGCCCTCCTCTATCAGCAAGGCAATTGCCCGTCTAGAGACGAAGCTGGCCTTAAAGCTCTTTGAAAGATCGACGCGATCCATGCGCTTAACTGAAGAAGGCCAAAGTTATTATGAGGTATGCAAGGAAGCGATTGCCAATATTCAGGATATTGAAAACCAGCTCACTAAAAGTAGTACGCCCACAGGTACATTACGGATTAGCGTTCCGGGAACTTATGCGATTACAAAGCTTATTCCGCTTATCCACGAATTCCATGAAATGCATAGTAATAATCTCAAGATCGAGATTTCACTGAGCACCTCTTTTGTGAATTTCACGAAAGATGAGTTTGATTTAGCGATTCGTATTGGCGATTTAAAAGATGCCCGATTAATCGCAAAACCCCTTCAAAGCAGTCTCCATAAACTCGTCGCTTCCCCACAATACCTTGCGAAATTTGGCGTGCCTAAAACCTTAGAAGATCTCCATAAACATCAATGTATCGGTATGAAGTTCCCCAATATGGCGACAACACTCCCTTGGGTATTTGGCGCTGATTGCAATGAACTTCAATTTGAGCCAACGCTCATCTGCAGTGATGCGCTCGGAACATTTGAAGCCGTTAAAAATGGGTTCGGTATCTCTCAATTTCTAGATTTTACAGTGGATGCCGCGCTTAAATCAGGAGATCTGGTCGAGATCCTAGAAGCATTTAGACCCCCACTGATTATGCTCCACATTGTCTACCCAAGCACTCGCTACGTACCTGCAAAATCTCGTATCTTTATGGAGTATCTCTTTAAAAAGTTGGCACAAGAGAAAGCCCCTGTATAGGTTATGTGCCTTATATTTATAGCATTATTTCAGTTGAATAAAATACAGAAATCAAAAAGGGATGAATCTTCCGGCATTCAATCATGCGGCTCATTCATCCCCTTTCTCTGCTATCGTAAACAATACCTATCAGCAATCGTTAGAATTATAAAGCACACTCATCTAATAATGCTTCGATACTTTTGAACTGTAAGCCTGTATGCGTTGTTAATCCTAATTGACACGTTTTACTCATGGATGCACCCATATCAAACTGCTGTTTCGTATCGGCGGGTAGACGTTTCAAGCTATTAGCGTTGATCTCAGGTACTGTAAAGCCCTTCATCCCGCCAAATCCACAGCATTCTATGTTGGTTGAAACAACCGTTTTTGCACATTTTTCTGCGAGCTTTTGGAGCATTTCAGCACCCCCATCTTTCGATACCGAACAAGGGGTATGCAAAAGTAATTTATCGATCTTCGGCTTCATCGTCAGTTTTGGGACAACTTCTTTCAATAAAAATTCTGCAGAATGATACAAAATAAGTCTCTCATCCAATAATCCCCGCTTTTTAAGATCATGGACTTGTAGCGCGCAAGGTGCATTATCCACATAAATAGGTACCTCGCCATAACGAGATGATCTTAATAGCACTTCATTTAAATTGCGAATCGTTGCATCTGCTTCTTGCGGCGCTTTTGCAGAAATGAAGGGCTGTCCACAACAAGCACCTGAAATTTTATCTGGGAAAAAAGGCGTAAATCCTGCTTTGTGCATCAAGCTAATCACATGATCAAAAGTATTGTCAGGACTCCCCCCTTTACTATTTTTGAGCTCTTGCATATTGCGATTCACGCATGTTGAGAAGTACACCACAGAATTCTCATTTTTACTCGGCACCGGTAATGTCGGAAGCCCAGTCGAGACTTCAGGCATTGCAGTGGGAATTACAGGAATGCCTTTAAATATTTTATGCGCGCCTTTCGTCAAATTATGCACACGCTCAATTCCGATTTTATGGGCAACATTGACACCAAAACGCATTCTTCCTTCCGCCATAGAGAAATGATTTCCGGCAAGTTTGACAAGCGCTTTCGTATTCACAGGGCGGATAGATTTAATAAATTCTCCGGTATTAATCCCCAGCGGACAACGCAGTGTACACATCCCCGTTTCAGCACAGGTATCAATACCGGCATATTGGAACTGTTTATTCATTTTCGCGTAGAGTTTCCCACTCTCTCCTGTTCTTGGGAGTGCCTGCATATTGCGATAGGCGACAATTCTTTGTCGCGGCGTAAGGGACAAACCATCTGATGGGCACGCAGGTTCACAAAAGCCACACTCTACACAATCGTGAATCAATTTATCTGCAGCCGGAATAACTTTTAAGGATGTCAGATGCAGTTTTTTATTATCAGTGATAATCACATCGGGATTAAAAATGGTATTGGGGTCAAAGAGCTTTTTAATATCTCGCATGACCTGATAGATCTCTTCTCCCCATTCGACTTCTACAAAGGGGGCAATATTTCGCCCGGTTCCGTGTTCACCCTTCAGTGAGCCGTTATACTTCACCGCCACGACTTGTGCCAGATCATCCATAAAGGCATCAAACTGTTTAATCTTCTTCGGGGAAGTCATCGAGGGCGTGAGAAGAAAGTGAAGATTGCCCTCTAAAGCATGGCCCATAATAGTCGCTTCCGGGAATTTATGCTTTTCAAAAAGTTTTGTCAGCGCTTCAACACCTTCCACCAGATGCTCCATCGGAAATGCCACATCTTCCGGAATAATATTGGCGCCACTTTTCCGCCCTTTCGCAACGAGCGGAAAAAGCCCTTTGCGCGTATCCCAATAACTTGTCGTAATCTTTTTATCCGTTTGGAAACCCGTTGCCTCTACAACATCAAAGCCGCTCAAGACTGCTTCTGTCTTGGCAATTCTCGCCGTTAATTCAGCGGCCGTTTCCCCCATCGTTTCGATCAAAAGACAAGCGCTATCTTTATTGAGCGGTCGATAGAAAAATCCCGGTAAATCCGCCACGGATTCCCCGACTAAATGTAGCGTTCTGCCATCAAAGAGTTCCACAGCTTCAACCGGGGCATCAGCGCGCAACGCCTTCACTGCCTCACAGCATTCACGCAGCGAGGTGAAATAGACAAAAGCGGAAGCCTTATGATCATATTCCGGCACTGTTTTATAGACAACTTCACTGATAAATCCGAGCGTCCCCTCTGATCCCACGATCAAATGCTTTAAAATATCAATCGGATCTTCATAATCGATTAGCGCATTGACGCCATAACCTGTCGTATTTTTAATACGATACTTAACTGCAACTTTCTCTTTTAAGATTGGATTCGAGATAATTCGCGTGCGCAGCTCACTCAAAGCCGTTAAAAAATCGGCATGGCTCTTCCTAAATGCCGCGATATTATCCGCATCTCTTGTATCTAAAATCGTCCCATCATTGAGAATAATACGAATATCTTGGAGCGTATGGTAAGTATTATTTTTAGTTCCACAACACATGCCACTACTATTATTGGCAACAATTCCGCCAATACGCGCGGCATTAATCGATGCGGGATCTGGCCCGATTTTACGATTAAAAGGTTTTAACGCCTTATTCACGCTTGCGCCAATAACCATCGGCCCGACAGTCACTTGCTCACCTGCTGATTGAACTTTGAGGTTCAGGAAATTAATCCCTAATAGTACTAATACGGAATCACTAGAAGTTTGCCCAGAGAGAGATGTTCCTGCGGCTCTAAATGTTAAAGCGACTTTTGATTCGCGCGCAGCCTTAATTAATCCGATCACTTCATCCTCACTATTAGCGCGGACGACTACTTGCGGAACATAACGATAGAGACTTGCATCCGTACCATAAGCAAAACGGTAGAGATAATCTGTATATACCTGCTTTTCCCCGACAATACTGATTGCTCGCTCGGCAAATTGTTTATGCGCAGCATCTAACGGTATATCTTTCATCTTTCCACTCTCTTCTGTTTTCAATTCTAATGATTAATTTATATGGTTTATAGGCATCGGTTCCTGCCCATGCTCGCTGCAATAATGATCTCCTTTCGCGAATGCTATTGATAAAACGCATAACAATCGATAAAGGAGATCATTCAGTATGAATGGCGTATAAAGATATTATATTCAAATATCAGCGAATATGACTCATTAGCAGTGCGTAGCGCATAGGCATGACCTTAATTCAGGTATTTTATCCATATTATCTCAATGAATACCTAAATGGATTATATTTTATATATCCCATCGAACTTTATGCCATGTTTCTTCAGAGTTTTCAAAGTTTTTTAGCTAATATCCCTCTATCCTCAATGTTATCCACAACTTTTCACCCTTCTTTCCCACACTTATAGACAACGTTATCCACAGCCCTAATGGTTGAAGATCAAATCAATCCCATCAACGCCCCAATCCCCCTTCTAGCGAAAGACCCGTTTGGTATTATTTATAGAGAAAAGACAATCAAGGGTTGATATTACATATACGAGCCCCATTATCGTAAACAATAGCTAAGGCGCGCGATGTCTGTATCATTTTGCAATCAAAAGGATATCTCGCAACCACCTTAGATAAGATGATTATGTTCTGGCTGTCATAAAAAGCTGAACAAAATTTTATACAGTTCAAACACGATGTGCACACACAATCATGCTTGAAATCTGTATAACTAAAAGAGGGTTTCAAAATCTTATGAGTGATAATAAAAAACCAACACTTCCCGCTGTTGATAACGATGTCAAAGCGCAAAATGAAGTAATTATCGAGGGAGATACTGTTTCGAACATTATCCATATCCTTCCGCTCAGTGATCGTCCATTTTTTCCACCTCAAATTGCACCGCTTCTCTTAAATGAAGAGCCTTGGCTAACGACGCTTGATTCGATTATGGATAATCGAACGCGTGTTGTTGGATTGATTCTGACGAAAAAAGAAGAACTTTCAGATATCAAGACCGATGACTTTTATGAATATGGTACTTTAGTGCATATTCATCATCCGCATCGTGAAAATGGAAAAGTGCAGTTTATTGCCCAAGGTACACAACGATTCCGCGTTAAAAAATGGATCTCCAAAGAGATCCCCTTTGTCGCGCAAGTCGAATACTTTGATGAATCCCGCGCACAAAATACAGAAGAAGTTCGCGCGTATTCAATGGCGGTTGTCAATGCGCTTAAAGAGCTGATTCCTTACAACCCACTCTTTTCAGAAGAACTTAAACACTTCTTAACCCGCTTTAATAGTAGCGATCCATCGCCTTTTGCAGATTTTGCCGCAAGCATGACTTCCGGCTCTAAAGAAGAGCTACAAGAAGTACTCGCTACCGTTCCACTCGTTTCGCGTCTTCGTAAAGTGCTCGCGATCGTGCAACAAGAGATCAAAGTGGCGAAGCTTCACAACTCTATCCGTGAAGAGGTCGATGACCAACTCTCAGATCAGCAGCGCCAATACTTCTTGCGTGAACAACTCAAAGTCATTCAACAAGAACTTGGGCTTGCGAAAGATGATAAAGCGGCAGATATCGACAAGTTTGTTGAACGTCTAATGGATAAAGAGATTCCGGAATCAGCGCAAGAGCGCATTGATGAAGAGCTTGAAAAGCTGCAAGTATTAGAAACAGGCTCGCCGGAATATGGCGTGACGCGCAACTACTTAGATATTATTACCGATCTGCCTTGGGGTACGAAAACGGAAGATAACTTTAATCTTAAACGCGCACGCAAGATTTTAGATCATGACCACTTCGGACTTGAAGATGTGAAAGATCGCATTACGGAAACGCTTGCAGTCGGTAAACGTAAGGGTGAGATTAAAGGCACTATTATTTTGTTGGTGGGACCACCAGGTGTTGGTAAAACATCCATTGGTCGCTCAATTGCCGATAGTCTTGGTCGCAAATTTTACCGCTTTAGCTTAGGCGGCGCACGAGATGAAGCGGAGATCAAAGGTCATCGCCGTACCTATATTGGGGCTATGCCAGGAAAACTCATTCAAGCCTTAAAGGAAACCAAAGCAGATAACCCTGTCATTATGCTCGATGAGATTGATAAAATGGGGCAATCTTATCAAGGAGATCCAGGATCTGCGCTCCTTGAGGTACTCGATCCCGCGCAAAATAGTGAGTTTTTAGATCACTACTTAGATGTGCGTTATGATCTTTCAAACGTTCTCTTTATCTGTACCGCAAACACGCTTGATTCCATTCCCGCAGCACTTTTGGATAGAATGGATGTCATTCGTCTATCAGGTTACATTTTAGAAGAGAAGAGTAAAATTGCGCGTCAATATCTCTGGCCGCGTCAGCTTGAAAAAGCGGGGTTTACTAAATCTGAATTGAAGATTACGCCTGCAGCCGTTGAAAAGGTGATTGATGATTATGCGCGAGAAGCTGGCGTTCGTCAGCTTGAAAAGCAGCTCTCTAAAATCGTCCGTAAAGCGGCCGTAAAATTTGAAACGGAAGATCTCACGCAGTTTTCTGTCGGCGTCAGTGATATCGTCCCTTTCCTTGGCAACCCGTACTTTAACCGTGAAAAGCCCATACAGAATGTCGGCGTCATTACCGGTCTTGCGTGGACGTCAATGGGAGGAGTTACGCTGCCTGTCGAAGCGGTGAAAATCCATGAACTGCAACGGGGTATTAAACTCACGGGCCAACTTGGGGAAGTGATGCAGGAATCTGCCAATATCGCTTATAGCTATATCATGGCAAATGCCGCAAGCCTTGGATTACAAGAGAGCTTCTTTGAAAAAGCCTTTATCCACGTGCATGCGCCGGAAGGTGCAACCCCTAAAGATGGGCCAAGCGCCGGTATTACCCTTGCTTCATGCTTAATGTCGCTCGCGCTCAATAGAGCACCTAAAAACATTGCGATGACAGGGGAGCTCACATTGATTGGACAAGTTCTCCCAATTGGTGGCGTAAAAGAGAAACTCATTGCCGCAAAACGAGTCGGCATTAAAGAGATCATCTTCCCAAAAGGGAACAAGAAAGATGCCGATGAACTCCCTGACTATCTTTTAGAAGGGTTAAAGCTTCACTTTGTGGAAGACTTTAAGGAAGTGGCGAAGATCTTGTTCTAGATATTCCGGCACTCATTGTAAATGAGTACAACCATAAAAAAAGAGAAGCCGATTTATTACTGGCTTCTCTTTTTTATTTCAAGGCGATTATACGTCATCGATCTACGCAGTTGGTACTAACTCTAACTCCCCGGATTTTTCCAGCTTACGAATTTTGAAAGGCCCGTAGAAGATCATCGCTATCAGAACAATTCCGATATATCCGGCAATCGGATAGAAGTATCCCATAAGTTGTACAAAGCCCACAAAGCTAATGCCATAACCCGCAACTAAAGTAATGATAATCATTGAGCGGGATTTCGGTGTTTCCATCTCCACAAAGCGGGAGATAAAGACATAGAACATACTCACTGCCGTACTATAGATCATCGCCATTGCAACTGCTGTTAAGAGTCCACTTAAATGTGGCACATAAGTATTCATGATTTGCAGAGAGGGCATTGATGCAAGCGTATCTACCGTAGGCGCAATGGTTTTGATCTGTGCAAAGAGTGCAAAATGCCCCATCGCCAATACAAGCCCAATGATAACGCCGCCGAGTGCCCCGCCATAACGCGCCACCTTAGCGCTCTTCTCTTCTCCGCCAATCACAAGCGACATGCCAACGCCGGCAACAGTCATCATCGTGACATGGTTCAATGCCGCAACCCACCAATTGGGTAGCGTATCTGGCAATGTATCGCCTACTGCAATCACATAATCATTGAGTTCAGCAAAGGTTTCTGTTTGATTTGATAAGCCTTGATAGACCACAATCGAGAGAAGACCAATCAAAATCGGCGTAATTAAGCCAATAACTAAGATAATTTTACGAAGTCTTAACATCAATGTCGCAACGACTAATAGGGTCATGATTAAAGAGCCCTGCCACAGCGGTAATCCATATTGTTGTTTAAAGAGCGCACCACTGCCTGAGAGCATGATAATACCGGTACCTAGCATCATAAATAGAATTAAAATATCAATGAAACGACCCACGAATTTTCCGCCGACAAGGTACGTTGCAGCTTTATAGTTTTTAGACTTTAAACGTTGCCCAAGCCCCGTGACAAAATAGCCGACAACGCCATAGAGTACTGTTGCAAGTAAAACACCAACTGTGCCGGACTGCCCAAATGATGTGTAGTAGAAAAATGGCTCCATACCGGAAGCATTCCCGGCACCAACAACGACGCTTGCATAAGCAAAAGCGACGATTAAAACTTCAAAAACTTTTTTCATGATCAACCCTCCTGAGTGATTAAAAGTCTCGAGATACCTATTCTTTTTCATCTATGCCAAGCTCGCTCTGTTTGTTGGTGTTATGCGATAAGGGCATATTGTTAGTTAGATTAAGTATTGAGATTTTGGAAATCCTGATGGCTTGATCTATCTAATTTCTCAATGAAAGAAATATCCGAGTTACCCTTGATACTCGCTGTATTGCCTAATAAGTGTCAAAAGATATGAATTCAATAGATGATGAATTTTTTTCGTAGAACCGCATAGACAGCTAATATTCACCGCTTTGACGGTATATTCCTTAAAGGAATGAAGCTGTTCATTTAGTTCGTTTGTCTACTTGTGCTTTTGCCCTGTAGGATCAAATTATGCCCATGCTAGGTCATGACTCAAATACCACACAAAGTGTCATTGCACACTCAAAATGCCGGCATAGCACGATACACAAACATTGAATAAATGTTGATTGAAGCAAGCATCTTTATGTAATGCTTCTCACCCATAAAATAAGGTGGATACAGATACCTGTGACCCAACGATGTCACCCAAGTATCCGCCCTCACAGTTTCATTCGATAAGGAGAGTAAAGATGAGTATTTCTGTATTACAAAAACTAGGGGTTTCTAACGATCTATTAACGCACGGAAAAAATGAGATCTATAGCCCGGTTGATGGTTCTGTCATTGCGAAATTAGACTTCATTGGCAAAACTGAAACAGATGCCATGGTAGATAAAGCACATGCCGCATTTTTAGAATGGCGTGTTGTTCCTGCACCTGTACGTGGTGAACTCGTTCGTGTTTTAGGGGAGCTTCTTCGTGAACATAAAGAAGATCTCGCAACCGTAATTACCTTAGAAGCAGGAAAAATCAAATCTGAAGCACTCGGGGAAGTGCAAGAGATGATTGATATCTGTGATTTCGCAGTCGGTCTTTCACGTCAGCTTTATGGTTTAACAATCGCTTCAGAGCGCCCTGGTCACCATATGCGTGAAACATGGCATCCGCTTGGCGTTGTCGGCGTCATTACCGCATTTAACTTCCCGATGGCTGTATGGGCATGGAATACAGCACTTGCGCTGATCTGTGGTAACGCAGTTGTTTGGAAACCTTCTGAAAAAACCCCTTTAACAGCACTTGCTTGCCAAGCAGTATTTGAAAAAGCTTTAGTCCGTTACGGTTCAGCGCCGAACAACCTTTCACAAGTTGTGGTCGGTGAGCGTGATGCAGGTAATGCGCTTGTTGAAAATACGAAAGTGCCGCTTATCAGTGCAACAGGTAGTACGCGCATGGGTCGTGAAGTCGGTCCTAAAGTCGCAGCGCGCTTTGGCCGTTCTATTTTGGAACTAGGCGGAAATAATGCCATGATTCTTACAGAATCGGCGGATCTTGAACTCGCAGTTCGCGCGATTTTATTCAGTGCCGTCGGTACAGCGGGGCAAAGATGTACAACGCTTCGCCGCTTAATTATCCACAAATCAGTAAAAGCGCAAGTGCTTGAGCGCTTAAAAGCTTCATACAGCACCGTTCCTGTCGGCTCGCCTTTTGATACCAATAATCTTGTGGGGCCATTAATTGATAAAGACTCATTTGATGCAATGCAAGCATCTTTAGCAGCAGCTAAAGAGACAGGTGGCATCGTATTTGGCGGTGAGCGTGTACTTGCGGCTGAAATGCCAGAAGCTTACTACGTGAAACCAGCGATTGTTGAAATGCCAGTACAAAATGAAGTAGTTGAGCATGAAACATTCGCACCCATTCTCTACGTAATGGAGTATGAAAACTTTGCAGATGCAATGGCAATGAACAATGATGTACCGCAAGGCCTTTCATCGTGTATCTTTACCAATGATGTCCGTGAAGCAGAATTCTTCCAAAGCGCATCAGGCAGTGATTGTGGGATTGCTAACGTCAATATTGGCACAAGTGGTGCTGAAATTGGTGGGGCTTTCGGGGGTGAGAAAGAGACTGGTGGCGGTCGTGAATCTGGTTCTGATTCTTGGAAAGGCTATATGCGCCGTCAAACAAATACGGTGAACTACTCGCGTGAGCTTCCACTTGCACAAGGCGTAAAATTTGACTAATACGACTTTCCCATAAAATCCACGATAGGTTGCCTGATAGACAACCTTGTTTATGGGCGCCGTAGGTGTCATCGATTATCCGTAGATCTTTAGACAATCTACGGATAATCATCTTTTATAAATTCTCGGCACTTGTCATTATTACAAAACAATTGTGGGGAATTTCGCAACAATACTCTCTTAAAGATCGCGATTTTATATTGGATGCTAAATATTTGATACATAGGAAAAGGACTCAAGTCTGCAATATCTGCATTAAAAGCTATTTTTAAAAGATTATTTTCAAGTGATCTACAAGTTTTCATCTATATTGAAATAGAAAGATCAACAAGCTATTCAAAAATCATATACCAAAAACAACAACATGATCTGAACAGCGTTAATAACTATAAATAACATTCACCCAGAATGATGAAACACCATTCAAATGAGGAGGGAGAGATATGCAAATCTCGATTGATCAATTAACAAGGCTGATCGAATCTATTTTCGATCAACATGGCTTTAGCCCCGCGCACCGTGATGCAGTTGTTCAAAATTTAATGGCGGCACAAATTTCAGACTGTCAATCGCATGGAGTTTGGCGCGTTTTAGAGTTAATTAAAAATCTCAATAAAGGAATGCTGAATCCTACGGTTGTGCCTAAAGTCACCGAGAGCCGCGGCGCCATTATCCGCGTTGATTGTGAAATGTCTTCCGCACAATATGGACATGCCATTGGCATGCCCCTCTTAATTGAACGCGCAAAGGAACTCGGCATTGCCCTGCTTGCGATTAATCATGCGATTCATTTTTCGGCGCTTTGGGTTGAATTAGAAGCATTAGCGGCGCAAGGCCTTGTCGGTTTATGTATGACTACAAGCCATTCATGGGTGGCGCCTTACGGTGGTACTGCCCCGCTTCTCGGGACAAACCCCTTTGCCTTTGCATGGCCTCGCATCAATCCTGACCGCCCTTATATCTTTGACTTTGCAACAAGTGCAACAGCACGCGGAGAGATACAACTGCATGCCCGTGAAAATATGGATCTACCCGAGGGGCTCGCGATTGATGAATGGGGCGCGCCGACAATTGATCCTCATGCTGCGCTCAAAGGCGCGATGCTCACATTTGGTGGCTATAAAGGCACGGCCATCTCCACAATGATTGAGCTCCTCGCCGGCCCTATGATCGATGATCTGACGAGCCAAGAATCGCAAAAAGCCGCTAAAGATAGTGCCTCTCTCCCTTATGGCGGGGAGCTGATTATTGCCATTGATCCCAAAATGCTTCTAGGTGACAGCTACCCTGCTGCACAGCTTCGCGGCGAAAACTATCTACAACAATTTAGTGAGATGGGCGTTCGTCTCCCTTCTGAGAGGCGTTTTAATGCACGCGATGAGAATCTTGAAACCGGCATGTTAACAATTTCAGATTCATTGTTCGCCGATTTAACCGCACTCAAAGATCAAGCTTAAATTACTAATCCCTAAAAATAACGCCTGCGGAAATCTCCGGTGTGCTTTGTTGTCGTAATCGCGCCCTAAATACAAGAATAATAATCGTCAAACATGACCCTTTATTGCGCGCGATCATGGCTAGTCATGACTATCGCAACACACCATCCGCCGGTACGCCCTCATAATAACGCTTAAAAGGAAACCACTATGTCGCACACTCAATTAAAATATGAAAATCTCTGGCACACTCTTGTAGATGATGTGATTCATTATGATGCGCTGAACCGTGATGAAACCAGCGATGTCTGCATTATCGGTGGCGGATTTACAGGTTTGTCTGCCGCAATTCATCTCGCTGAACGTGGGAAATCTGTCACACTAGTAGAGGCGCATCATATTGCATTTGGCGGCAGTGGTCGAAATGTAGGCTTAGTCAATGCCGGTACTTGGAACAAACCTGATTTCATGGTGGATATTCTCGGCAAAGAGATGGGGGAAAATTTAATCTCTGCACTCGGCGGTGCGCCTAAGCTCGTGTTTTCAATCATTGATAAATACAATATAGATGCGCAAGCCATGCAAGTCGGTACGCTCCATATGGCGCATAGCGAAAAGGGTGTTGCTGAAATCGAAGATCGTTTTGAGCAGCTGACAAGACGCGGCGTTAATGTTGAGTTACTGAAAGGTGCACGTATTCAAGAGTATTCCGGCAGTGATAAAATTCCGGCAGCCCTACTCGATCATCGTGCGGGAACCGTCAATCCTTATGCATATGCGACCGGCCTTGCGAAAGCGGCGGCTTCTTTGGGCGTTAAAATTTATGAAAACACACCGGTGACATCTGTCAATAGTCTGAAAAAAGGCGAATGGGAAGTCAAAGCGCTTGGGCATACCCTTAAGGCTGAAAAGGTGATTATTGCCACGAATGCTTATGCGGAAGGGGAGCTCGAAACCTATCGTCAAGCTGTTTACAGTGGATCTTACTATCAAGTGGCCTCTAAACCGCTCGGTGAAGCTGGAAAATCAGTGCTCCCTTATAAGCAAGGTTCATGGGATACGCGCATGGTATTAAGTAGTATTCGCCTTGATAAAGCGGGTCGCCTTGTGCTCGGTAGCATGGGAACCGCGCATAATAAACCACAGTGGTATCTAAAATCATGGGCGGATCGTATTCAACAGCACTATTTTCCACAACTCGGCAAAAAAATGGAGTGGGAATATACTTGGTGTGGTCGTATTGGTTTTACGGATAACCATACCCCTAAAATATTTGAACCTGCCGAAGGTCTGATTGCCGCAATTGGTTACAATGGTCGTGGTATTACAACAGGGACATTAATCGGTAAACTCTTTGCAGATCACTTTACAGAAGAAAACCCTGAGCCAATTCCCATTCCGTTCTTTTCCAGTGTCGATGAATCAAAATGTAATTATCGACAAACAAAGGCGCTCTTCATTGAAACAGGCTTTACACTCTATCATTTAGGACAATGCCTTAAAGTGATAAGATAACGAAATCCGATCAATAATAGCCAATATACAGATCTTAAAGGGCATTTGAAATAGATGCCCTTGTTTGAATTGGTGTATTCGCCTGCTGATCTAAAAAAATAGAACGTTTTAAAACATTTCCACACCAAACTTGATATAACTACATGTATTAAGTACTAAAGATACAATTTCCTTATTCATTCATATCCGGAAGACTGTTACAATAACTTTCGGATTTGATAACGCTGCATGTTGGCGGAAGATACTCTAAAGGGTATTCAGACTCTTTTTTTGATCTCCTACACGCATGCCACACATAAAGGTGAACTTCTGCATAGCTACCTTTTCTTTCTGACGATGCTCATCATTCCGCCCGTTCTCTCTTTCTGCTGTTCGCTCTATTTTGCCCGAAAGTTTCAAAAAACCAACCTATCGCTCTAAGATCAGAAGGGCGGATAAAACAGGCGTAAAAAAGCCGAAGCTTTCGCTCCGGCAAAATCATTCTTTCTATTGGGTCGTTTATTATCAGCCACAGCTTCACTGATAATAAGGGGAAACCGTTTCAAAAGAATGATAGGACATGGGTCTATCGATCTTCAATACTGATCAAAATTCTAGAAAATAGGGCATAAAATCCGTGCAAGCGTGTCCACAATTACGGACATTCCACCAACTCGCTCAACGTTTTTTCCGGAGTAATCGCTTCAGGATCAAAAATACAGTGGATAATCACGGGCTTCCCTTGCTCAGTCATAGCAATTGCTTGATGCCAAGCGTCATAAAAGGCGGCTGTTGTGTCTACGCGAAACCCTTCGCCGCCAAAAGCTTTGGCGAAAGCGCTAAAATCGGGATTGTGTAAATGTGTGCCGATCTCTCGGCCCGGATAATTGATCTCTTGATGCATTCGAATCGTACCGTACATGCCATTATCAATAATGATGACGATAACAGGTATCTGGTACTGCACCGCTGTTGCAAACTCTTCACTACTCATCATAAAATCGCCATCGCCGGCAAAACAGATCACGGTTTTATGCGGATAGAGATGCTTTGCCGCAATCGCTGCCGGCAAGCCGTAGCCCATTGTCCCGGATGTCGGTGCTAATTGCGATCCATAACCGCGGTAATGGTAAAAGCGCTGAGGCCATATAGCATAATTCCCCGCACCATTTGTGACAATCGCATCTTCCGGCAACTCTTGATTCAAAAAATGCATCACTTCGCCCATCTGCAATAATCCCGGGATTTTAATATCACGCGCATCTTGCCACTGTAGATATGCTTCTCGATCTCGCTGCATATGCGAGGGCCAAGTATTTTTTAACTTTAAAGTAGCAAGCGCCTTTGTAAACATCTCGGGATTGGCATTAATCGCAAGATCAGGCTGATAAATTCTATTGAGCTCCTGAATATCGGCATGTATATGAATAAGCATCTGCTTTGAAACAGGGATATTGAGCAGCGTATAATTCTGCGAGGGGTTTTCACCAAAGCGCCCACCGACAAGAATGATTAAATCTGCGTGTGCTAAACGTGCTTTTAAATAAGGGTTAATCCCCAGCCCGACTTCTCCTATAAAGGCCTCATGCTGCGTTGAGAAAAGCATTTGCCGGCGAAAGGATACGGCAGTGGATAGCTGATTACGCGCCGCAAATGCAGCCATTCGATCGACACTCGCCGCATCCCAATGGCTACCGCCCAAAATCATCACGGGGCAACTTGCTGTACTCAGCAGATGTTCAAATCGTGCCATATCATTTTGCGAGGGCGAAATAGCGATCGGCTCTATCTTAATACTATCTCCCGTCATCACGGTTTGAGTCAGCATATCTTCCGGCAATGCAATCACAACAGGGCCAGGTCGACCAGAGATTGCCATATGGAATGCTCTTCCCACGATCTCAGGAATGCGCGCAGGGTCATCAATTTCAGCCACCCATTTCACGTGATCACTCAGTAATGCTTTATAATCAATTTCTTGAAAGGCTTCTCGTCCTCGCACTTTGGTCTCAATCTGCCCGACAAATACAATCATCGGTGTTGAATCTTGCATCGCTACATGCACGCCCGCCATTGCATTGACAAATCCCGGTCCGCGCGTCACAAAACAGATTCCTGGCCGGTTGGTGAGCTTCCCATAGCTTTCTGCCATCATCGAAGCACCGCCTTCATGCCGGCACGTCACAAGCGCAATATCAGCATCATACAGCGCATCTAAAAC
>CANRON010000035.1 GCA_947632245.1 uncultured Ignatzschineria sp.
CATATAGCTCAGTTGGTTAGAGCACAGCACTCATAATGCTGGGGTCGCTAGTTCGAATCTAGCTATGTCCACCATCTTCAAAAGCCCATTTTTTAGTGGGCTTTTTTATCGTCCTAAAATAAAGCGTGTACCCTTAATATTTAATTCCTTAGATCATACCTTACGGTGTAAATATTTGACCAGCCTTTAGTTAGTAGCCATTGGTCTTACAAAATATTAGATATAATAGTTTCAGGTAAAGGTATTTATGATTTTTATAAAAATTAATAGTCTGTGTTTTTATAAAAAGTAAAGTGTGTTGTGAAAAAATATGAATAAACTATTAATTGTAAATTAAGTTTTGTATTATTTCCACATGTGCAAGTTGTCATTTATTAATATTTCTCTTGATTGTCGAGAGAAGTTTTTTATGTGGATTATATTTAAGGATTGTATATTTTATGAGTTTTATTCAGAAGAGACCGGCAACTAAACAGATGATTAAGCGAAGACATATAGCTCTATTGCTATCAGCTGTATTGACTGCTTCATTCAGTATGGCTAAGACCATTGAGTTTGACGGAAGTAAAGATAATATTTACGAGGGGCCTGGAGGGGGTAGCACCTCTAATAACGTTATAAAATTAACTAATATCAACAACACTCATAAATTTTCTGTTTACGGAGGGATAGCTGGTGAAACAAATATAGATGTAAATAATAATGAAGTATTTGTTTCTGGTGGAAATATTTCTCTTGAAGAAATTGTTGGGGGCTTTAATTTTCGGGGCGATGTTAATAATAACTTGCTAGTTATTGATGGAAATACCTCATCTCTAATTCTTGGTGGAGAAACTAGAGCTGGAGATGCAGCCAATAATAAGATAATTATTAAAGGTAATGTTTCATCACTACTGGTTGTAGGGGGTGGGACACTCTTGGGGAAAGCATTCAATAATAGTATTGTTATAAATGGGGATCTTTTACAAGACTCAAGAGTGATGGGAGGGGCATCTGAGCGTGGAGGAATTGTTATAGATAATAACGTTATAATAAACGGGAATGTCTATGGAATAGTGGTTGGAGGGCAGCAGCTTTATAAAGGATCCTCCGTGAGAGGAAATAAAATAAAAATCACAGGGGATTATATAGGGAGTATTGATCCAGATCATATCAGTATGATCCTAGGAGGAATAATCGACGAAAGTGATGAGTATAATGGGGGGGTTATTGATAATAATGAAATAATGTTACAGGGTGATGTAGTGGGCTTAGTTGCTGGAGGAATAATAGAGTTAGGACGTGATTTTTCGCTTACCGCGAGCAAAATTATTAATAATGAAGTGACTATAATGGGTAATAAAATAATCGGCTCAGATATAACTAGTATTTACGGTGGGGTGGACTTTTATTTATTTGCAACCGCATTCGGTATACCCACAGATGATATTAATCCCAGCTCACATGATTTATTTACAGGTAATACTCTAAATTTTGCGGCAGGGCCCCTAAAGGCTAAGAATATTGCTAATTTTGAACACTACAATTTTACGCTTGACCCAAGATTTGCTAATACTGATACTTCCCTGATCACTGTTGAGTATATTGCCTTAGGTAACCGCGATGATAGCGTCCCCTCTAAAGTAAATGTTGTCGGCATTAAGCAGGGGAAGGAATTAAATGTTGATGACAAGTTTCTGCTAATAAAATCTAAAAACATGACTGGTAAAGGCGAGGGTGGCGTATTCAAGAGTATTGCACAGCAAGGTATTTCCGTATTATATGATGTAGAGACTACTGTAGATATTGGTAAGGGGGAAGCGACAGCAATCATTCTGGGAAGTAAAGACACAGAGCCAGGAACAGGCGAGAAAGAGAAAGCAGGTCGTGTAAACCCACAGCTCAAGGCATTATCAGAAGGGCACCTCGCAGACTTAATGCTATTAACGCGTGGTGCAGATATGGTTGCCTATAGTACTTTTGACACCATTAAAGAGGTCAATGATGGGGGCTTCGTCCCATTTGTGAAGATGGGCGGAAGTCATAATCGTTATGATTCAGGATCACGTATCAAATCGAATGATTATTTTATCATGGCGGGAGTGTCACTTAGAAACCATAACTTAACAACAGCAGCCTTTATTGAAGCTGGTTGGGGAAACTATGATACGCGTAATACATTCTCTGATGCCGCTAAAGTAGATGGTGATGGAGATAACCGTTACGTTGGTATTGGCGTGTTAGGAAAGTATGAATTTTCTAACGGAATGTATGCAGATGGCTCACTTCGTTTCGGTAAAAGCTACAATAAATTTAATACCTCAGATATTAAAAACTTAACAACCGGGGAGACTGCGAGATACTCATTTAACCGTAATTATGTGAGTGCGCATGCGGGCGTTGGTTATATTCATAATATAGATGCTAAAAATGAGTTGGATTTCTCGGCTAAATACCTTTGGACACACCTAGGAAGTAAAGATGCTATGATCGCGGGAGATAACATCAAGTTTGATAGTCTGGATTCAAATAGACTTCGCCTTACCGCAACTTGGAATCATCAATATACCGAATCTACGAAATTTAAAGCTGGTATCGGTTATGAGTACGAATTTAGTGCGAAAGCAAAAGCAACTGCGCTTAATACTTACTCTATTGATGTGCCAAGCGTTAAAGGTAGCACTGGAATCGTAACGTTGGGTATGAATATCAATCCAGAATCTAATAAGAGACTAGGCATTGATTTTAATATCAATGGTTACGCTGGAAAACGTGATGGAGTGAGTGCGAATATTAAAGTTGACTACCACTTTTAATTAGACCAATAATAATTTCAGAAGTTGAATAGCCCCGATTAATTTCGGGGCTTTTTTGCGTCTTAAATAAGTGAAATTTATGTGTAGTCGAATATATTCCCGGCATTCAATATTATCCACTGATGATGATCAGCTACAGATAACAGCCTACTAGCTATGCCGGCATCATTATCTATCATGTCAGATCGCAAACTAATATTGTAAGAGTCTGGTCTACTCTAATGGCGGGACCGGTGGGATAGCACTTTCGGGAAGTTTATCAGCCGCGGTAGAGGGTCCCTCTTTAGCTGCATCGGTGGCTGTAGGGGGAGATGGTGGTGCAGGTGGTAAGGCAGGTCAGATCGTAGTTGATAGCTATGGTGGATTGATGACACAAGGTGATTTCTCTGACGGGATTTTAGCGCAATCGATAGGCGGAAATGGCGGTATTGGTGGAATGTCTTTTACTGCGAGTATTTCGGGGAGTTCCCATTTAAGCGGTAGTGCGACTGTTAGTTTAGGTGGTAAAGGAGGCAAGGGCGCAAACTCAAAAGATGTGTCTGTAACCGCTCGCGATATAATTTTCACGCAAGGCGAGTATTCATCTGCGATTACGGCGCAATCTATTGGCGGTTCGGGGGGTAAAGGGGGCATGTCGATTGGTACATCCGTTCTATTATCCGGGGGTTCTGCCGTTAATTTATCTGTAGGTATTGGCGGCGAAGGCGGTGAGGGTGGTAAGTCCGGAAAAGTTAATGTCAATAATCAGGCGAATCTTGTGACCAAAGGTAACGGTAGTATTGGAATACTCGCGCAATCACTGGGTGGTGGAGGTGGTCATGCCGGTAATAGTATCAATGGAAGTGTGACTGTTTCTAAAGGCACTAACTTTACTGCGGGCGTTAGACTAGGCGGAGATGGTGGCAAAGGTGGCACAGCCGGGATGGTTGATCTTTTAAATACCGGCTCACGAATAACAACAGAAGGGCATAGTGCAAATGCTATTGTCGGACAGTCAATAGGGGGAAGTGGCGGCGTAGGAGGATCTGTGTTCAGCGCGGCATTAGCGATTTCCTTGGAAGGTAAGCCTATCGATTTTATGGCTAATGTCGGCGGCGATGGCGGTGCAGGCGGCGAAGCAAGTGAGGTCAAAATTATTTCGGATAACAAAACTCTTCTTGAGACTAAAAATAAAGAAGGGCAAATTCTGCCGACTATTTCGACAAGCGGCGATTCATCGCATGGTATTTTGGCGCAATCCATAGGTGGCAATGGTGGGCAAGCAGGTGCGACAGGGAATATCTCTATTCTTGCATCAGGTGGAAATCAGCCAATTAAGCTTGGGGTATCACTTGGTGGAGCCGGAGGTGACGGTAGTAAGGCTGGAAAAGTAACCGTCACAAGCTTTGACAATATTGTTACAAAAGGTCACGGATCTAGTGGCATTTATGCGCAATCTATCGGGGGCGCCGGAGGTGATGGTGGCTGGGGATTAAATTTCAATCTTACAGCGGGTATTAACGCTAGTTCAAGTAGCATTAATGCTGATGTGACATTAGGGGGGAAAGGGGGCACAGGTAATCGAGCTGGTGAAGTGATGATTGTATCATCGGGTATTATTCAAACTCTCGGAGATCATAGCCAAGGAGTTTTGGCGCAGTCCATAGGTGGTAGTGGTGGCAATGGTGGCATGGCAATGTCGATCGGAGCAGCTGTGAAGGGGACTAATGTGAATGTTGCGGTGGGAGGCAAGGGTGGAGCATCGGATCAATCCTCGAAGGTTGAAGTGATCCGTACCGGGAATATTCAAACATCGGGGCATTTTTCAGACGGAATTCTGGCACAATCAATTAGCGGTGATGGGGGGAATGGAGGATCTAGTATTGCAGGGAGTGGATCTCTGATAAATTCAAACAACATTTCATTATCTGTCGGGGGTAACGGGGGGAGTTTTAAGAGGCCAGAAGATCCATCACAGAAGGCAGCAGGCGCTGTTATTGTAAAGAATATAGGTCATATTTTAACCGAAAAAAATAACTCTAGAGCTATTGTGGCGCAATCAATTGGGGGCAATGGGGGAAATGGGGGCATCTCTGGATCACTTGGGGTAAGTGGAATATCCACAGATTCAAAGTGGAGCGTATCGGCGAGTATCGGTGGACGAGGTGGAGAAGGCCTTTCAAGTAGTACTGTCAATGTGTCAAATGAGGGTAGTTTATTGACAGTTGGGAGTTATTCTCAAGGTATTTTAGCCCAGTCAATTGGTGGGGGCGGCGGCAATGGTGGTATGTCATTGTCAGGTACATTCAATGTTGATGGTTTAGGACCAAAAGGAAAGTCAAATACCTTAAATATCGCTGTAGGTGGTGCGGGCGGTTCTGGTAATATTTCAGATGAAGTTTCAGTGCTTCAAAATGGCTATATTGAAACGCAAGGGATTGGATCAGCAGGTATTCAGGCTCAATCTATTGGTGGTGGGGGCGGTAATGGCGGGAATGCATCAAGCGAAAGATTAACGATAGCCTGTGTTACAGGTTGTATTCCGCTTATTTCAAAATCAAAAGGAACTAATTTAGCCTTGAGTGTCGGTGGTTGGGGCGGCAGTGGTAATAATGCAGCTAAAGTTAATGTGATACAACAAGGTAATATTGTCACAAAAGGGCAATCAGCGCATGGAATCTATGCTCAATCTATTGGCGGCGGCGGGGGTGATGGCGGAAGTGCCTTATTAGACTTAAATAATTTTAAAGTGCTGTCACAGGAAACAAAAGAAGATGCAGGTCTCTCAGTGGGTATTGGGGGCTACAAAGGTGCAGCTGGTGATGGAGAAGAAGTCATAGTCTTATCAGCAGGGAGTATTGAAACAACAGGGGATTTTGCTAAAGGTATTTTGGCGCAGTCAATTGGTGGCGGAGGAGGAAATGGTGGCAATGTCGATGGTGGTCTTCTAGGTATTGGGGGCGGAGCTTTTCAGCATGAAATTAGCCTATTGTTTGATAAAGATTTTATACCGAAAGGAATACTTGACGGAGAGTATTCAGGTGCGAGTGGTAATGCTGGGAAGGTGATTATAAGTACAGGGAAATTCGCGGGTATTAATTTATTACAAAATGAAGAGCCGACTATAATCATTACAGCGGGAAATAATTCTGATGCTATTTTTGCACAATCTATTGGCGGTGGCGGCGGTATTGGTGGTACTGCTAGTAGTAAGTTAGCATTAGGTGGTGATGGCGGATTAGGTGGTAATGGTGACGAAATTGAGATTAAAAATGATAATGTTTTAGTCACAAAGGGTAGCTTTTCCTCGGGGGTTTTTGCGCAATCTATTGGTGGCGGCGGCGGTACTGGTGGCGGCGCTACTGATGCATTGATTGCGATTGGTGGGGCTGGCGATAGCGGTGGTAATGGTGCTAAAGTTGATATTACTAATTTAAAATCTATTTACACGGAAGGTACTGCTTCTCGCGGAATTTATGCGCAATCAATCGGTGGAAGTGGTGGTAATGGCGGTGGGGTAGATCAAGCGAAGGTCGCGATAGGCGGGGGAGCTATTGCCGGCATCTTATCGGAAAAGACGGCTCTGAAAGATAAAGGCGTGGGGGGTGATTCAGGAGAGGTTATCATTAACAACCTCACAGTTTCAACTTACAACTTAATTTCTACAAAGCATTCTCAGTCGGATGCTGTGATGGCGCAATCAATCGGCGGTGGTGGGGGGACGGGCGGATCAGCTTCCGGTTTATTAGCTATTGGCGGCTTTGCATCCGCGGCTGGGGATGGCAATAATGTGACGATCAATAATAATTTTACATTATGGACGGAAGGAGTTCAGTCTAATGGGATTATTGCGCAATCAATCGGTGGTGGTGGTGGGATCGGTGGTGGTGTGATTAGTGACAAGACAGACACAACTGTAGTTGCCATTGGTGGGAACGGGGCTGAAGCGGGTCATGGAAAAGAAATAAATATCACCAATGGGGGCACAATTATCACTGAGGGCGAGTTGTCACGCGGTATTATTGCGCAATCAATTGGCGGTGGTGGTGGTATTGGGGGCTATATTGATCAAGGTGATACAAATATCGTTGAGACCGCTCGAGATATTATTACAGGACTCGGTAGCAATGTATTATCGCAATTTGAGAAAGGCATTGAAGATTTTCTGCTTAATAACAAGGCTGCTGGTGGCAATGGCGGTGAAGTGAAGATCGTCAATGGTGAACTTCAAGCTGAGACTTCCCAAATTCTCACGAAAGGCAATGGATCTGACGCTATATTAGCACAATCGATTGCCAGTGGCGGTGGCGCTTCAGGTAGTATGAAAGGGGTTTTTATAGCGGGTGCTTCTGGGGCAGCTGAAGGTAATTCTGATGCTGTTACTGTGAATAACTTTGGGCTTTTAAATACTAAAGGGAAGCAGGCAAATGGTATTGTTGCGCAGTCCATTAGCGGCGGCGGTGGGATTAGTAGTGGATCTACTATAGATATAAAATCACAACATACTGTTATAGGTGCTGCTGGAAGCGTGGCGGGTAAATCTGGAGAAGTTTCTGTTGAAAATCATGGTCTCGTTATGGTTGAAGGTATATTCTCTCAAGGCATCATCGCACAATCAATTGCCGGTGGCGGTGCTATTGTTGATACCACAGAATCTGCGCAGTTAGGGAGTAAATCTCCTCAAGAAAATCATGCCGGAAATATCACCATTACTAATAAAGGGAACCTGTTCACACTTGAAAAGGGATCATCTGCGATTGTCGCGCAGTCAATAGGCGGTGGCGGTGGATACGTTTCTGGTGCTAAAGAGATTGAGTGGGTGAAAGGAAACGGAAATGCCGGAGTAGTGCAGGTGAGTAATGAGTCCGAATATATCTATACTAAAGGTGCATTTTCTCATGGCATTTTGGCGCAATCTTTAGCGGGCGGTGGTGGTTATATCAATGTGATAGACACAGATGATAATTTAATCGGTTATCAAGGTAAAAGTTCTGGCGGTGACGGTGCTTCAGGTGATGTGAAGATTAAACATAAAGGGCATATCCTTACGGAAGGCACAGGTTCTATCGGAATTTTAGCGCAAAGCCAAGGGCAGACGTCGGCGGGAGCGATCAATGTTGATATTCAAGAAGGCAGTAGCATTATTGGTGGTACGGGCAGTGGTTCAGCGATTGCTTTAGCGGGAGCAGGAAGTAATACGGTGAACAATGCAGGTCTATTGACATCTTTAGGAATAAAATCCGGTTATATACTATCTGATCATAAAGATGAAAATGGCTTATGGCAGTTTATTAACATAGGTTGGATTGATGGCACTATTCTGAAGGGTGAGATGGGTCAAAACATCTTAAATAACAAAGGGAAAATGGCAGGATCGATAGAGATAAAAGGAACCAATAATACAGTTAATAACATGTCGGATGCTTGGTTTCTATCAGGTAACTTTATTGATTTACAAAAATCAACTGGAGTTTTCAATAACAAGGGGAATTTTGCGATAGGAAGCATCGATCAGGTCTCACATACACAACTTGTAGGGGACTTTATACAGGATGAGCAGGGCATTTTTTATTGGGATTATGATCTAGATCGAAATTCACAAATGGCAATATCGACTCACCAACAAAGATTAATAGGAGAGAGTGCTCGTTTAGATAATTCTCACGCAACTTCAATAGGATCATATGATCTATTAGAAGTAGCGGGTGATGTGAAATTAAATGGTGATTTGCATATTAATATGCGTAATTTAGGCAAGGCTACACCTGGCATTAGTGATCAAGTATTGGTGAGGGCAAATAGTGTCATAGATGAAGGGATAAAACTTCACAGTATCCCCTCTGCTGCCATTACCTTTGATAAGGTAGTGACTCACAACAGTTTGATTGCTCGTTCACATATTGATTACTCCCGTTATGGTCTGACAGAAAATGGGCATAGATTGGGAGATACTATCAATTCGATTCAGTTAGATCAGAAGTATCCGGGGTTTGATCATATCTCTGCAGCACTGGTTGTGCAAAAAGATATGCAGCAGTTACAAGGCGCTTATGATTCTATAATGGGTGAGGGTGCGATCGGGATTATGCAAAGTGCCTTTAGCTATTCAGATAGAATGATGAAGATGATGAGAAAGCAATCCGGGGATTGGTTGAGTAGCACCCGAGCTCAACAGAATTCTGCTTATAATGCGGTATGTCAGCAAGATATTGATACGACAATTTGTGAGACTGATAGATTTAGAGGATGGTTGACTTATAGTCATTGGTCAGAAGATGTTAAAAGTGATGCTAAAATTGGTTCAGCTGCTTATCACGGTAAGCCGAGCTTAACGGTGATGGGGTTTGATTATCAACTGGATGAGAAGACATTGTTAGGAATTGCATTTGGTCATGGCGTCACTAACTACCATGTTACAGATAGAGCGACCACAGGGCATTTTAAATCCCACGGAGTAGGTATTTATGGTGTAAAAGCTTTTGATGAAAAATATCTCAAAGCATCGATAGGTTATGACTCCTTTAGAGGGGATATCAGTCGATTTGCGATGATACAGGGAACCAATGATACCTATACGCCTGTTGCGACCATTGCCAATGATTTAAAAGGTAAGTTCAAAGGATCAGTATGGAGTATGGGAATTGAATTTGGTAGTAGATTACAAATTGGAAATGATCTACACCTGTCGCCTTTTATGGGTTTACAAGCGAGTATGCTGAAACAGAAAAACTCGGTAGAAGAGGCACATAAAGGGGGGGGGAATTCTTTAGCTTTACGTTATCACTCTAAAACTGCATATTCAGTCCCTGTTTTTATTGGGGCGCAAATTGATAAAAACATTTACTCTAAATCGGGTATTTTACAAACGTATGCCAGAGCTACGGTTATGCATGATTTTTCTAACAAGCGTGAACTAACAGTTAGTTTTGATGCAGCACCAGATTATGATTTTACAACAAGAGGCGTAGCTGCAAAGCGTTATAATATCTCTTTAGATTTAGGCTTTAAAATGATGCCAACTAAATCATTGGAAATATATGGTGAATTAAATGGGGTCTATGGTGGAAAGACTAAAAAAGAGGGACTATCTATTGGTGTTAACTATAAGTGGTAGGGTAATATTTAGACGTATATAAGCGGTTTGGCACAATAAAAATGAGCATTGGATAATCCAATGCTCATTTTTTATAGCTCGAGATTAAATAGTAATAGTAATAGTAGTTTGTTGGGGTTCAGAGTTAATAATGAGCTGACCATTTAATTGTTCAACACGACTTTTAATACTTTGTAAACCAACGCTAATACCAGATGCGAAAATGCTATCGACATTAAACCCAACACCATTGTCTTGTATTTTCAATATCATGGCCTCGTCTTCATATTGAAAAGAGATTTCAACAAGGTTAGCATGGCTATGTTTAATAATATTGCTGAGCGCTTCTTCTAATATGCGATATAAAACACTACATATTTGCCAACTAGGTGGCTCTTTCCATTCCGGCGCAATTTGCCAAATGGTCTCTATGGATAATTCATTGAATAATATATTAAAACGATTGCGTAAAGGTGCTAGCCATAAAACAGGGGTTTGTGGTAAAGGTTGCTGATTCCCTTTAAATGCATCTACAATCTGTCTTAAGTCGTTGCTTAATGTTTTTAGCATGGCGAGTACTTTTAACTTATCAAGATTACATTCTTTATGATAATTCACAGATGTTATGGCTTGCGTAAGCGTACTCCCTAGTCCATCGTGTAATTCGTAAGATAATTTTAAACGCGTTTGTAACTGAGTATTCTCGAGCGCCAATTGGTGTTGTTGGTTTAGGGATGATGTTAAATCCTTTGATGTTTGAATGATTTTTTGATTTAAGTCTTCATTAAAGTTTTCAATCTTTTTGAGGTTGCGCGTTAAGTGTAAAGAGAGCGTGATGGTTAGGAAGATCGCTATTAGTGTTGATGAATAGGGCAAGATGGAGACATTAAGAGCGATAATATCCAGCAATGAGAGTAAATCAATACCGCTTAAGATCAGGCAACCAAAAATGGCAAATGCCAACAACCATGTTTCTAATGATCGGGTCTGGAAAGAGATGTAGAATACGACAAATAAGTTGATAATGAATATGATGAAATTAGTATAAAAAGCAAGGGCAATAGCAAGCGTTAACAAGTGAGATGGTATTACGACAATAATAATGAGAAAAACAATATTAATGATGAGAAACCATCGTTCAATCCTTGGGTAAGATCGATTTAAAAAGCGCCAAGTGAAAAGACAAAAGCAATAAGTGTAGCCTAAGAAAAAAGCGATGTTTATTTGCATAAAGACATAAGAGTTCGGTAATGGTGCCGTTTCTGTCGCTAAAATGTTGTAAATAAAGCCCGACCAAAACATAGTGCCGAGACCAAACCAGCCAAAAGCTTGTTCTTTTCTGCGAAATACCCAAATACAAGAACAGATAGCGCCGAGCGTAATGGATAAGCAAATATTGATAATGAATATTGTACGTTGTGACCAGGTATTATCTTCATAAATTTTTAAAATATCTTTGGAATTACCTAATGAAGCAGTCCCTATTCCCGGGCTACTAGAAGGATAACCTGTTACATAGAGGTAGAAATAGTTATTGCCTCTTTGCATGCTTGAGGGTGGAATTGCCCAATAGGTCGGCTTATTCCAGTTTCTGGAAATCGGTTCCACCAAAGCATTATTCTGCCAAATTAAATCCTGATTAATATAGGCTTTCCCAGCCATCGTAATGCGGTTAATTGTTAAGGCGATAGATTCTTTACTAAGGTTGCTATCTTGACAATTTAACTGCCAATTAATGCGATACCAAACACCTCCTGTATATTCAGGCCAACGTTTACGCCAGTTATCAGGTAGAGAGATTTTTGTCCAATTTGCATTGATTTCAGGTATATCGCTGGAGAGGCCTCGTATTGCATCAACACTATTAATAGTCGTTGAACAGCTATTTTCTTCAGCAGCTAATGAGAAGGTTAAGAGCAATAACAGTGCTAAAACACATGATTTAAATAATTCCATTGGACCTTGCCTTATGGGCTGCCATTGTTCGATTGGATACAAAAAGTTTTTTGTAGCAGTGACGAATATGTGTTTCTACTGTATTTTTAGAGACATGAAGGGTCTCGGCAATCTCTTTGTTGCTCATTCCTTGGGCAATAGCACTTAGGACTTCTTTTTCTCGATCCGTTAAATTAAAGGTAGGGGGTGAGTGAGCAGCCTTTTGCGGCTCAGAATGCGATGTGGGCTTGGACTGTTGAATGATGTATTGGGCGATAAATGGATCAATCGGTACACCGCCTCGCAATACATTTCGAATCGCCAACAATAGCTCTAGATCATCCCTTTCTTTGAGCAGATAGCCAGTAGCTCCTTTTTTGAGTGCTTCTAAAATAGTAGATTCATCACACCAGGCGGAAATAACAATGGTAGGAATATTGGGATTCATTTTGATAATTGTTTCAACGGCGCTCAAACCACTGCCATCAGGTAAATGTAAATCAATCAGGGCTATAGCAGGTTTGGTTGTCTTGAGTTTATCTCGACATATTTGTAAGGATTCCGCAAAGCAAAAATCCGCTATCTGGTATCCTATGGATATCAAGATTTTTGCTAGTCTGTCGCGCATAAACGCGTCATCTTCAAGGATAAGAATAGGCTTTAAGAGTGGTATGGATTCGAGAGTGAGCATATAGGAGTCAAGCCCCTTTTATCAATAATTATTGAATGAGAATAGAATACTTTAAATAGTTTATACAAAATAAACTAAGAGTGTTAAACATTTCGAGCTCAAATAATTCATAAGATAGGGTGAGTGAGAGTAGCTAACTCAGATGTTTTTAGGGGGTATCTAAAGGGAGAATCATTTTAAGTTGTTTCATAACAAGATAGTACATCATTATTTACCGAACTCAGTCTTACCGCTTTTAAGCATGATTGCTACTTCTGTTTGACTTTCTATCGCTTAAAATTCATCAATTTGGCAATGATCTTGATAATTATTACTAATTATTTTTGTCGTACTATTTTAGTATAAGCGTTTTATTGTGGCTTATTGAAGATCTCAAAAAGTTTGATCGGCACTTATTCAAACTTGCTTTAGAGAACGTGTTTGACATTATTGCTCTTTTTGCAATTCTTCTGTTTCTTTCACAAGATCATTAAAAGAGTTTTCATTATCATCTGCGCAACCGATTAAGAAGAGGGCGGAGAGGGTTGTAGTGAGAAGTATCTTTTTCATATTAAAATCCTGAGTGAAATATTAGGGGCATGGGTGCATCTATCGATCAATATGAACGTTTATTTGAAGTGATTCCAATTATTTAAGAAGAAATGGAATGACTTCAGCTCTTTATCGGTACTAGTATTAATAAACTGGATGCATTCTGTGGCATATGCTTGCGCTTTATCTGGATTTTTTTGTAATAAATCCGCTGTTTCAGGGGATGTTTTATCTGTGCCGACTGCCCATGAAATATAATATTGGCAGATTGCATGTTGTTGTGATTCAGGGAGCTCTGCATATTGTTGAATTGAAGGGTTGATGTTAAAAGGATTTTGCCAATCGGCTGCTGTAGCGGTTGTCATAAAGCTGAATCCGACTAACAAGGGTATAAGGAACGTCTTCATACTGTCTCCATCTTTGTTATTTTATATCAACCTATTATTATAATAACTGCATTATATTGTCTAGTGATCGTTACATTTAATATGGTTACTAGGTATCATCAAGTTGTCAGTAAAAAACGTTAGTCTTGTTTATAAACGCTTTTTAAATCTAATGGGTCCCTCACCTTAAATAGGGAATGGCTGTTATTACAATCATAGTTAGTAACTATATAGCGGCTTTATATTTTATGAAACGGCTATATTCAGGTATTCAAACGAAGGCATAGCGTGGTACTGTAAATCTATGTATTTATCTGTTTCAATTTTGAGATAATAATGGTTTAATACATGAATCAATACAAAACATATCTGCTTTGTATTTTTATATGAAAATGAGTATTAGAGAGTCAATTGATAAAGGTACTAATTAGATAGGCCGCTTGAAATTAGGTATCACTCCGAGTATTCATAAAGGATCATAAAAGAAGCGATAATATTAGAGATGAGGGGGAACCTCGAAGGATGAGCAGGATGAAAAAATATAAATATGCGGTGACATCGTTACTATTGGGCCTCGTATTGACGGCATGTGGCCAACAATCTGATGGTGATAAAAAAGAGCTTCGTGTGGGAATGCCACCCAGTGCGCATAATGTGCTGGTTGAAAAGGTGGTGACGCCGCAATTAGAAGCAGAAGGATATAAAGTAACTTATCGTAATTTTAGTTCGCTACGAGATGCAAATACTGCGCTTGTCGAGGGGGGAATTGATTTCCATACTGCGCAGCATCAGGCTTATTTGAACGTCTATAATAAAGAAACAGGGAATGATCTTGTTTCGATTGTCCATACGCCTTCAATCCCCGCATTTATTTATTCAATTAAACAAAAATCACTGGATAATATTAAAGAGGGGGGATCTGTTTTAATCCCAAATGATCCTTCTAATGCGGCGCGTTCATATGCATTACTCCAAAAACTGGGTTGGATTGAGTTAGATCCCACGGTTGATTTAGCAATTGTGACACAGCGCAATATTACCAATAATCCTAAAAACTTACAGTTTACAGAAGTTGATTCAGCATTGATTCCACGATTACTCGATGAGATTGATTACGGTATTATGCCGGGCGGTGTAGCATTACTTGCCGGTATTGGTTCAGATAATGCGCTCGCACATGAAACGTTTTTGCCTGATTTAGAATTAATGGTAACGGTACAGAAGAAAGATGAGAATGCAGAGTGGGTCAAGGATGTACAAGAAGCATTTAAATCAGATGAAATGAGAGAATTTATTGAGACAGATCCTGAAGTTAAAGGCTGGTTTATTTGGCCTGAGGGTTAGTACTATCAAGGAAATTTCCGCGATAGGTAGTGTCTGAACAGAAAAGCATTACGGGGTTATATGCCTGTAATGCTTTTTTGTGGAGTACAGATTTAAATACGAAGCGTGATGATACGTAATCAATACATCATAGGAAAAAATCCTTATAGGTGATTAAGTGGGTGCAGTACTCATCTTTTAAGAAAACATCTTTTCTAGAAGTAAAAAAATATTCTTTTACGATAAAAGTTGACTAATTATCGTTCTTTTTAGCATTACAGTGAATCAAAAAAAAGCAGTACACATTGCTTTTTTAAGCTGTAATTGTACTAAAGGTATACAGATTTCTGGTCTATAACGGAGATTGTGAAAAAATATATTATGAAATATAGAGTGAGATCTAGAGAGTTACATATTGATTTAAATCAATAATTTTAAATACGTGACAGCGATAGAAGAGTGAATACCCATTAATCCTATTCAGATTATGTAATATTTGTCCAGTAGAAATTAGCTATAGAAGGGCTCAGTAGGCTAAAAATTGATAATGATCAATTTTGATTTTCTCGTGTTAAGATACCGCATTGAAAATTTATAGTATTTAATGTTAATTATCTGATTTAAGGAGCTAAGTATGAGTATTTCTCGTAGAAAATTTCTTTTAGGTGCTGGTGCTGTTGGAGTAGTGGGTGCAGGTGCAATTGTAACGCCGATGATTCGCCGTGAAGGTACACTTGTAAATGCAAAGTCACGCGCACCATTTGTTGCAGGTACTGAAGGTCCTTTACCAGCTGAGTCTGATGTAGTGATCATCGGTGGTGGTATTCAAGGGATTATGAGTGCTATCAACATGCGCGAGCGTGGTATGACAGTTACAATCGTTGAGAAAGGTGTTGTTGCGGGTGAGCAATCAGGTCGTGCTTATAGCCAAATCATTGCTTATAAAACAGAACCAGAAATTTTCCCATTGCATCATTATGGTAAAAAATTATGGCGTGAAATGAATGCACGCGTAGGTGCTGACACTTCATACCGTACACAAGGCCGTGTTGAAGCGATTGTGTCTGAAGAAGAGCTTAAAACAGTACAAGATTGGATTGATCTTAACTCTAAAAACCCAGGATTTGATACACCTTTAAAAACACGTATCATCCGTGGTGAAGAACTTGCACAAAGATTGCCGAATGCGCAAACGCCTTGGGAAATAGCAGGATTTGAAGAAGATGCAGGAAGTGTTGACCCTGAGCGCGGAACAACGGTACTTGCAGAATATGCAAAACGTATCGGCGTTAAAATCTTCACGAACTGCGCAGCGCGTGGTATTGAAACTGAAGGCGGCAAAATTTCAGAAGTTGTGACAGAAAAAGGTTCGATCAAAACAAACTTGGTTGTACTTGCAAACGGTTTCTGGTCACGCCTATTTATGGGTAACATGGGTGTTGATCTTCCTACGCTGAACGTTTATCTTTCACAACAAGTTGTGGAAGGTGCCGAGGGCGCGCCAAGAGGGAACGTACATTTACCAAATGGTATTCACTTCCGTGAGCAATCAGATGGTACATATGCTGTAGCGCCGCGTATCTTCACAAGCTCAATTACAAAAGATAGCTTCCTATTAGGTCCAAAATTCATGCACCTTTTAGGCGGTAAAGATTTACCACTTGAGTTTAAACTCGGTGATGACTTCTTGAACTCATTCTCAATGAAAACTTCATGGGGTATGGATGAAGTTACACCATTTGAAGAGTATCGTGTTGCAACTGCAACGGCGAACAATGAACATTTAGATCAAGTGTTTAATAAAATGAAGGCAGAGTTCCCACAATTTGCAAACTCACAAGTATTAGATCGTTGGGGCGCATGTATCGCACCTACGGCAGATGGTTGCCCAATCATCTCTGAAGTTGCTGAATATCCAGGTCTTGTGATCAATACTGCAACAGGTTGGGGTATGAGTGAAAGCCCAGCTGCGGGTGAAATCACAGCTGACCTTATTATGGGTAGAACACCTGTAATTGATCCTACGCCATACAGCACTAAGCGTTTTGGTTAGAAGATGGTAGCTGATGTTCTTGTAGGGTTTTAATAGCCTAACTTTAGAATAACAGCATATAACATCAGTGGATTGATAATAGAAAGACCTTGGTTTTATGACTAAGGTCTTTTTTTGTAT
>CANRON010000036.1 GCA_947632245.1 uncultured Ignatzschineria sp.
CTGTCTGCTTAGTCATGTACTTCTCGACTCCTTAAAATAGATAATAATAAGATCTAGTTTTAATGAACACGATGCCGTACTTAAACACATCTTTACGGCATCAATTTATAGGATGAGTAGTAGATGGTGTTTATTTTTGGGATTTCAAGGAGGAGGGGATTAAGTGGATGGAAAATATACAACTGCCAAAGCTAATGTAAGGTGTGACATTGGCGGAAAAAGAGCGTGATATCCCTTATGCCCAGAGACCCATTGCCCCCTAGAAAACAGGGGATTACAACTCGAAGTGGTTTTACCAAAAAGATACTTTGCCATGATGAAATCCCTAAAGGGATATTAGAACGATCAATTGCTTACCTTACAAGGAATATCTATTTAGAAAAATTGGACATGAGCAATATTATTTCAACTTCCTTGGGGGCTGTTGAACATTCATAATTTTAGCCAAATATAGGCACAAGCTAGAGCAACGTTATTCTCATAATGTTGTTTTAGCTTGTCATATCTTGTTGCAATACTTCTAAAATGTTTCAGCCTTGCAAAGGCATTCTCTACCAAATGTCGAATTTTATAAATATGCCAATCCATATGGTTATTGTTCGTAAGAGTATTTCTCTTTTTTGGAATAACAGCTTTAGCTCCCTGATTTATAATGATTTCTCTAAAGCTTTCAGAATCGTAACCTTTATCCGCACTGATATAATCCGTTGCATCTAAAGGAATCTTACTCAGTAATTCTGGAGCAACTTTAATATCATGCGTAGTTCCATCTGTCACGATAAATTCACAGGGATTACCACAGGCATCTACAATCAGATGAATCTTAGAGCTATTTCCCCCTACGCTTTTTGATATAGCTTGAGGATTATTAGTGGCTGCTCCCGTACTATGCTGATGAGCTCTTACGTAAGTTCCGTCTATAAATAACCATTCACAGTCAATATCTTGCGATAGTTTTTTAAATAACTTCAATAGCTTATTGTTTTTAGACCAACGGCTAAATGTTTTAAAGATCGTATTATGCCGACCAAATCGCTTGGGAATATCTCTCCACGGAATACCTGTTCTCATTCTATATAGAATGCCTTCAACAATATTTCTTAAATTTGGTTTGTCATAGATGTTTAAATCTAGGAGAATAGGCTTTAGTTTCAGCCATAGTTTATCTGTAAGCATGGTTCGAGGCATAGCGAGTGGTAGGTTTTGTTTGACGATAATATTCTACTGCTCGCTTTCTTTATTTTGAACCCCAATGTTCAACAGCCCCTAACTTCTTATTCCTGAAAATCGCACTTATAGCGTACCAAATTTTCCTGACATAAAGTCTAATGATGCTTGCTTAATCTCATCACGGGTATTCATCACAAAAGGACCATGACCGAATATCGGCTCGTCAATCTCCTCGCCACTTAATACCAGTACAACACTCTTTTTTGTTGCTGTAATTGTAATTTCATCACCGGCTTTATCAAAAATGGCAAGTTCTGCTTCTCTTAAAATAGAATCTGATCCAAGAGAGACTTCGCCATGAAGGACAATTATTCCCACTCGTCTACCCTCGATTACTGGCAGTGTAATCTCTGCCGCATTTTTCAGCTTTAAATCCCAGACATCAAGTTCCGTAAATGTTCGCGCAGGACCTTGTTTATCCCCATATTGACCGGCAATAACGCGCAAAGTCCCGATATTATCCCCAAGATTCACTGCGGGAATCGTATTACTTATAATGTGCTGATAGCCTGGCTCACTCATTTTGTCTTTTGCCGGCAAGTTAACCCATAGCTGTACCATATCAAGTACGCCGCCCTTTTCTGCAAAATTCTGCGAGTGATACTCTTCATGTAAAATTCCAGAAGCTGCTGTCATCCACTGAACATCTCCCGGACCTATCACGCCGCCTTGCCCGGTAGAATCATGATGCGCAACTTCGCCATCATAAACGATAGTCACCGTTTCAAATCCTCGATGCGGGTGTCCACCCACACCACGAAGCGTATCTGTCGGTGTAAATTGTGTCGGTCCAGCACGATCTAAAAGTAAAAATGGGCTTAAATGACGACCATGATTATTATATGTAAACATAGAACGGACATTAAAACCATCGCCCACCCAGTGTGCGTTTGGTGCCGGATATATTCCCATTAATTGCTTAATATTATTTTCCATATTAATTCCTTACATTTATATTTTATTCATTAAGTCTTTGTTAAATATAATATACAACAACTTTGTAAGAGAAATCATGAATAGTATCGATCATAAGCAACGAGATTCCTCATCATCTCAATGGGACTTATCTTGCTATAATAATGTAATTCACAAGTATTGAAATATATTTATAAACTTTATAGCGTTTATAGCGCCTATTAGACTGACATGCTGATTTTAAGGTTCTCACTCTTACCTTTAGCGATACCCTTCTCCCTCAAAAGGAAAATGATCATGATGAAAAAATTGCTTCTAACTAGTACCTTTATCACCCTATTTTCAAGCGCAATTGCGGCTGAATATAAGCTTGACCCGTCTCATTCAAATGCCCGCTTTTATATCGATCACTTTAATACCACTACTAATCATGGCGGATTTTATGGTATTACCGGCGATGTCGTATTTGATCCTGAGAATCAAACGGGAGAAGTAGAAATCATTATTCCGGTAAACACTATCAATACGGGCGATACAGGATTCGATGGTCACATGCTCCATGCTGATCTTTTAAATGCAGAAAAAGCGCCTGAAATCACCTTTAAATCAACAAAGTGGGTCTTTAAAGAGCGGAAACCAACACAAGTGATCGGCGATTTAACTATTTTAGGAAAAACTAATCCCGTCACATTCAATGCCACCAAATTTAACTGCTACGAAAGCCCTATGTTTGAAGGTGCTGAAGTATGCGGCGGTGATTTCACGACAACCATTGATCGCACGCTATGGGGCGTAAACTTTATGGTCGATCACGGCATGACCAAAGATGTAGTATTGGAAATTCAGGTCGAGGGGGTAAAACAGTAAGAATCACATACATCAGCCCACTTTTAATTTTTAATAGAGAGCGGGAATAGAAAAATAGCCTGTCATTCTTAATGACAGGCTATTTTTTTAACGAATATTCATCACTAACCACTCGGAAAACGCATCCCATTCTTGGCTAAACGTGGGGAAATTGGCGCCGACTTTCGCGAGTATCATCGATATATCCTCTGCAATATAACGCGATCCTACTAATGCTACGGCAAGTGATTCAAAAGGCTCAACGAATAGGCTATCTGTAAAGATTTGAGCGTGTTCGATTATGCCGCCTCGAATCACATCGAGATGAACTTCAACGCCGCCCCATTGAAAGCGCTCATCAAGTTCATGCGTAAATTGTAATGCTTGGCCAAAATTCCATTCCCAACTCTGTAGCTTCTCATAGATTTCATTAAATCCAGGGATATTCGGCGGATTATCTTCAGAAATCCATTCAATCTCCCCCGCCGCGCCAAACACTTTGAAAAACTGCGCCTTAATCGCTTCGCAGATAATCTCATGATTCAGCGCTTGATCAAATTCAACTAAATTCGCAACGCGTGATCTTACAGAAGAGATCCCCTTTGCTTTAAGTTTTTTCGGATCTGGGTTTAAATAATTTCCAAGCTTAGTAAAATCGACATCTATTAAGAGCGTTCCATGATGAAAGCCACGATCTTTCGTTTCGCGATAAGCAGATCCTGAAATCTTCCGTACTTCATTACCAATATTTACCACTAAATCATTGCGCCCTGAAGCTTCTGCCTTAATCCCTAGATCATTGAGCGCATCCAAAATGAGATTTGTCGAAATAGCTTTATCATACTCAGGTTTGCCTGCCATAAAGGTAAAATTCGTATTGCCAAGATCATGAAAGACAGCACCACCGCCGCTACTTCTGCGCGCAAGCGTAATTCCATCTTCTGCCATCTTTTTTGTATTACATTCCTTCCAAGGATTCTGCCCACGGCCAATGACAACAGTATTATCATTACGCCATAAAAACAGAACCTTTTGTGTCGGGTCCATCGTTTTAAATATCGCCTCTTCAACTGCAAGGTTAAAATGTGGGTGGGTACTTTCAGAAATCAGAAGTCGGGGTTTCATAACAAAATCCTTTTATATATTCATGCACAACAATTGACAAAATGATCGCGTAAATCGAGCACTTTAGCAATGCCCATTTCATTTTGAACGAGGCGCCTTTGCAACCTTCCCAACCTACGCATTGAGAACGATTGGACTTTCATGATTCTTTCATGGAAGTACGATTGCTTTATAGGGATTGCAATAATCGTGAGATAGCGTTTTAATATCGAGGATAATTTCCCTTTTTATTTCGCTCAGAGGTATATATGAACACAAAAGATGTCACAGATACACTTCACCAAGCCACCGATTGGTTTGCCGGCAACCAAGATCTCCTCATACAGTATGCTGTGGATTTAGCGTCTGCAATTTTGATTTTAGTGGTGGGTTTAATTATTGCTAAATGGATTGGGCACGGGATTAAGCGTGTCATGACACTACGTAATATTGACGCGACCGTGAGCGGCTTTGTCGCGGCGATTGTCCGCTATGCACTTGTTGCATTTACACTCATTGCTGTTTTAGGAAAACTCGGCGTACAGACCGCTTCCGTGATCGCTGTGATAGGGGCCGCGGGTCTTGCTGTTGGTTTAGCTCTCCAAGGATCGCTCGCTAACTTTGCGGCCGGTGTTTTACTGGTTGTTTTCCGCCCGATTAAAGCAGGCGAATATGTGAAAGTAGGATCAGTAGAGGGTACTGTTCTTGAAGTTGAGATCTTCTCAACCACACTTCGAACCGCTGATGGACATATTATTGTTGTGCCAAATGGCAATATTATTAAAGATAATATCGTCAATATCACACGTGAACCTAATCGCCGTACAGATATTATTGTCGGCGTTGCCTATGATTCTGAAATCGATCAAGTGAAGAAAATATTCGGTGATATCATTGCCGCCGATTCCCGTATTCAGCATGATAAAGGCGTTGTCATTCAGCTCAATGAGATGGGACCTTCATCGTTAGATTATATCGTCCGTTATTGGACAAGTAATGGCGATATGGCGGTTGTGCGCTGGGATCTTTTAGAAAAGTTTAAACGCGCACTCGATCAAAATGGAATTGGCATTCCTTTCCCGCAAATGGATGTTTACTTACATAAACAAGAACAACAAGCATCAGATACCAATCTTAAGAAATCTTAATTCTCATACAATCATTAAGGTAGATTAAAACAGCATTAAAAGCAGTGAGATAAGTTAATCTCACTGCTTTTTTATTATCAATTTTTGCTAAAGACTCTCACTACACACTTTCTAATAAACTGATTCATAACAGATATTATTATAACCAGAAACTTATTATCACATATATATTGACCGATTCAGCAATCTCCTGCTACTGTAAATGAGATTTAAATACAAAACATATATGATTTAAATATTTTAGAGCAGAATTTAAAGCGAATGAGAGAATGAAATTGTGATCGAATACTTACAAGATGTATTTCCTACATTAGCGCAAGCCTTTTGGCTGACGCTGAAAATATCGCTCTTTGGGATCATCAATGCGTTTATCCTCGGTATTTTTATGGCATTAATCATTTTTTATCGCATTCCGGTTATCAGCCAGTTTTGTAATGGATTTGTGGCATTTTTTCGAAATACGCCGCTGTTATTACATCTCTTTTTTCTCTATTTTGGACTTCCGCGCGCGTTTGGCATTCTCTTAAGCTTTGAAACCACTGCCCTTATTGGCTTATCCTTATTAGGCAGCGCCTATATCGCGGAAGCCTTTAAAAGCGGGATCGCCCACATTGGCGCTTCTCAGTTCGATTCTGGTAAAGCAATCGGTCTAAGCCCTTTTCAATTAACACGCTATATTATTGTTCCACAAGCTTTTACTTATAGTGTTCCCGCTCTTGGCGCAAATTGTATTTTTCTCTTTAAAGAGACTTCTGTATTTACCGCTATTGCCGGAACAGACATCACCACAGTTGTCATTAATCTCATTAGTAATGTCGGTCATACGAATGAAAACCTACTCTTTCTAGTGCTTGCATATGCCATTGTTATTATCCCTTTTACTTTTTTACTCTCATTTGTTGAAAGGAAGGTGCGTCATGCAGAATTTGGGGCTTGATATTATTGATTGGATTACACTCAAACGCCTTGCAGTCGGCCTCTACTTTACACTTGAGGTTGCCCTAATTTCGATTATTTTGAGCGTAATATTAGGAGCGATCTTTGGCATTTTACGAACATCTAACAACATCGCAATAAAGATCCCTTTTAAGATCTACTTAGAAATTGTACGCGTACTGCCAACACTTGTGCTTCTGTATCTGCTCTACTATATTTTGCCATCGCTAATCAATATCAATATTAGTGGCAGAGCGGTAGGTATTTTAGCATTTACCTTCTGGGGAGCTGCTGAAATGAGTGATATTGTACGAAGCGCCATTATTTCCTTGCCCAAACATCAAAAAGAATCTGCAGAGGCTATTGGTTTAAGCCAGTTCCAATGTTTTCGCTATGTCCTTTTGCCCCAAGCCTTTAAAAATGCAGTGTCACCCATGCTGAATCTCTCTGCAAGAATTGTGATGACAACATCTCTGCTTGTCTTAATCGGCGTGCAAGATGTGACAAAAGTAGGAAAAGAGATTATCGAGTATGCGGCGATGATGAATAACCCACTCGCTCCTTTTTGGATCTATGGATTAATCCTACTACTCTTTTTTGTCATCTGTTATCCCTTATCAAAGCTTGCGAGCAAACTCACTGATAGTAATCAATCTAAATCATAATACGAGATTTTAAAGAAATATGACTGCTTTATTAGAAATCAAAGATCTTCATAAATCCTTTCATGATCGGGAGATCCTAAAAGGGATCAACCTATCGATCGATAAGGGCGAAGTTGTTGTCATTCTCGGACCTTCCGGATGTGGTAAATCAACACTTCTTCGCACCATTAATGGGCTTGAGTTGATTAACGCTGGCAGTATTCTCCTCAATGGGGTTGAACTGAATACACCCAAAACTGATTGGACGAAAATTCGGAGCCAAATTGGCATGGTTTTTCAAAGTTATGATCTTTTTCCCAATATGACGGTTCTCGAAAATATCTTATTAGGGCCTTTAAAAGTACAAAAACGCGATAAAAAATCGGTATTGAAACAGGTTGATGAACTATTAACGCGCGTAGGTCTCATTGATCGAAAAAATGCCTACCCAAGGGAGCTTTCGGGCGGTCAAAAGCAACGTATTGCGATCATAAGAGCCTTAGCGATGAACCCGACACTAATGCTCTTTGACGAAGTCACGGCCTCTTTAGATCCTGAAATGGTCCGCGAAGTACTCGATGTGATTCAGGAACTTGCAAAAAATGGCATGACAATGGCAATCGTCACGCATGAACTGAATTTTGCACGAAAGGTTGCTGATCGCATTATCTTTATGGATCAAGGTGTTATTGTAGAGAGTAACGATCCTACCACTTTTTTTACGACCCCTGAAACAGCGCGGGCGCAACAATTTTTAACCGTCTTTGACTTCTGATTTATCATCGTCTAAAGATCCGATTCACCTCTATTCACGCTTGATTCATAGGATAAAAATACGGCGCTTCATGCTCACTTTGATCAGTGTCTATTTCTAATCTATCAATCATTCATAAATGCGGCAGATACAACGTTCGCATATACCTCTTAACTATTTAACACAATAATGTAACTTCTAAAGGATGGAAAAAATGAATATTTTACAAAAAAAATTAAGCCTAGCACTCATTGGGTTTTCTACCGTATTTGCCGGCAATGCTTTTGCAGATACTGCCGATAATAGCCTTCAAGCTGTAAAAGAGAGTGGTGAGCTTCGTGTCGCAGTATTTAGCGATAAGCCACCATTTGGCTATGTAGATCGTGAGGGTAATAGCCAAGGTTATGATATTGAGCTTGCTAAGGCGCTCGGAAAAAATCTTTTTGGAGATGAAAATAGCGTGACCTTTGTCCTCACAGAGGCGCAAAACCGTATTAATGTGCTCGATGCCAATAAAGTGGATCTGACGCTTGCGAACTTTACCGTAACGCCGGCGCGCAGCGAACAGGTTGATTTTGCAGAACCTTACATGAAAGTCGCAATTGGCCTTGTGTCACCAAGCGGCAGCCCCATTACTGATCTTGCTGACTTAAATGGTAAAACCATTATCGTCAATAAAGGCACAACTGCTGAAACCTATTTTGAAAAGCATCATCCTGAAATAAAGCTACAAAAATATGATCATAATTCGGAAGCTTTTGCCGCATTGAAAGATGGCAGAGCTGCCGGTGTTGCTCATGATAACGCCCTGCTTTATGCCTGGGCTAAAAACAATCCTGAGTTTGTCGTTTCGATTCAAAAAATTGGTCCGGATGATGTGATTGCCCCAGCGGTTAAAAAAGGAAATACTGAATTGTTAAATTGGGTCAATGCACAAGTTGAAGCATTACAAGCGGAAGAGTTTTTCCATAAGGCCTACGATAAATCAGTAAAACCATTTTATGGCGATAATATTGATCCCGATAATATCGTGATTGATAAGAGTAACAAGTAGTCAGTGATTATGTGCATATAATCTATCATTATAAAATTTTAGTAAATCATGAAATAGACCCAATTAAGATCGCAATACCTTAATTGGGTCTTTATATATTTTTATATCTATTGCTTCTCCTATTTAATACCTATTTCATGCCTATTGAGCGTATGTTCCGCTCGCATTTATAAAATATATCGTGATAAAATACCTTGATATAGCCAAGTATAACCAATCGTATGGGGCGATATGCTTCAAGCGTACAACTGAAAAAGGCAGCATGACAATGAGAAAACAGCTTATACTCGCGATCGCAACCACCTTGATATTGAGCACTTCTGTTATCAGTTTTGCAAAAACGCCGGCATTGACAACCCCTTCAATGACGGATCAAGAATATGCCGCAACCTTAGGATTTACGCTAAAGTCTGAAAAAAATATTGAAGGATCAATGGATTCTGAAAAAAGCGATAATATTGTAGTCGATCATACAAAGGAAAATGTGCAATCTCTTGCACAATCTGATGATGAAACTCCCCTTTCTCCAGAGATCGCAACAGATACGCCGCCCATCATTGAAAAAAAGGACTTAATCTACCAATGTGATATCTCGCTTGCCCAACCGTTTGCCATTAAAAACCAAGAAGATATTGAGTTAGCGCTCGGTGATCAAAAAGGCGATGATATGATGGTGATTAAAATTCGCAAAACGCCGCTACTGATGACTAAAACCCATTATGAGCCGGAGCATCTTCATATCTGGAGTAATACAGAACACAACGTTCTAATGACACTCGAAGTTGAAGAGGTATATAAAGATAAATTTGTGGCGCTACAATCAGGGACACTCACGCTTCTCACGCCAAAACTAAAAGAGGATTACAAAGCTGTTTTATCTTGCCGTCCTTAATTTTTTACAGCAGCTCTATGAGCAATCCCGGCATTGATATTTTTGACTTATTTAAAATAGATCTCATATCCCGATCCATTATCGGGACTTGGAACAATATGGTAAAACTTTTTGAGATACTCAGGAATATCTACAGATTGCACCGGCACAGAGAGAAAAGCACCCGGCGTATATCCTGAAGTAAGATACCAATGGCTAAATGTATTGTTACAAATTCTTGTGGGCTGATGCTTTTGAAGATAGTCATGATATATTTCGCGATGATCTTCCGGCACGATATCGATAAACTCTCCGCCATTTTTTTGCCATTTATTCATAAATGGGCAGTAACGATTGGCAATTAATACAAACTCATCACTATTTTTGATCGGATTCCCCTGAAATTGAATATTTGAAATACGGCCTTGTAAAGTAGCTTCGTCCGCATCACTGTGCTCAACAAATTCACCAAATTGATTAAACAATGCGTGCTTATCAATATCAATTGTAAAGTCTAGACCACTTATAGGATAAAACAGAAAGGTTAAGGCGTCAGAATGGAGTAAGTTCGGCTTTTTATCCCATCTTTTTTTCTCATAGGGTTTTTGATATATCGATGCGGCAATTTCAAGCCACTCTTTCAGATTCCACCCCTTCACCCGAATCGCCGCTAAATGTGCCGGATATAATTTTGGTAATAAAAAATTCTGAATAAATTGTGGATCTAGCATCTGATCTAAATGAGCACAATAAGGAAAACTCATGCTCGGTGAAACAGCGGATAATAGGTGCTCTTCACGGTCCGTAAATCGTTTTAAAAAATCAATTTGAGCACTATTCAATAGATGTGTAATAGGATCATTCCCCAGAAGACTGAAATAGTTTTGGAGTGATTCTGCTTTAATCTTCATACCCTATTTCCCCGATTATTTGATGATTTATTTATGATTCCATTATTCAATCGTTAAATTGAGTATAATGTCCCTATATGACATTAAAATGACTCACCTTCATCAAGATTGAAATCTAGCGTAATTCCAGTCATATAGCCATATCTCTTGACCAATTTTAGTGAGAGAAATATATTCATGAAAGATAAACATAACCACCATTACACTATCCATCATCCTAAGCAGAGCGCCCCTATTAAAATGTGGACAAAGGGTGTTCCTGTTGAACCTGAAACCCAAAAACAGCTCGAAGAAACAGCCAAGCTACCTATTATCTTTAAGCATATTGCGGCAATGCCGGATGTACATCTAGGCATGGGCTCTACTGTAGGTTCTGTCATTCCCACTAAAGGCGCCATTATTCCCGCAACTGTGGGCGTCGATATTGGTTGTGGGATGATCGCAGTATTAACCTCTTTAACGGCTGCAGATATGCCGGATAACTTAGCGCCGCTTCGAAGCGCGATAGAAGCGATTGTTCCTCATGGTCGCACTGTAGGCCGAGGAAAGCGGGATATTGGTAGTTGGCAAAATCCCCCAAAAATAGTCGATCAATATTGGCAACAACTGCATCCTGGGTTTCAGCGTATTTTAGATAAATATCCGCGCTTTGCAAAGACCAATAATTACCATCATTTAGGTACGCTTGGCACAGGGAATCACTTTATTGAGATCTGCTTAGATGAAAATGATCGCGTATGGGTTATGCTCCACAGCGGTTCGCGTGGGGTTGGTAATGCTATCGGTACTTTCTTTATCGCGCAAGCAAAAAAGGATATGGCATCGCATATTGCAAACCTACCCAATAAAGATCTCGCTTATCTTGAAGAAGGTACGCAGCATTTTCAAGACTATGTTGAAGCCGTTGAATGGGCGCAAGAATATGCAAGACTCAACCGCGAAGTGATGATGATTAACACCATTAAAGCCATGCGCTCCATTATTACTAAGCCTTTCACAACTCATGAAACAGCCGTAAATTGCCATCACAACTATGTACAAAAAGAGCGGCATTTTGGGGAGGATATTTTTGTCACGCGAAAAGGTGCCGTGTCTGCTAAAAAAGGGGAGCTGGGTATTATTCCCGGCTCAATGGGCGCAAAGAGCTTCATTGTCCGTGGGCTTGGCAACGAGGAGAGTTTTCACTCATGCTCACACGGCGCCGGCCGCACGATGAGCCGGACTGAAGCCAAAAAAACATTTACGGTGAAAGATCAAATTAAAGCCACAAAAGGCGTGGAGTGCCGAAAAGATGAATCCGTGATTGATGAGATCCCGATGGCTTATAAAAATATTGATGATGTCATGGCGGCGCAAAAAGACCTCGTCGAGATTGTTCATACCCTAAAACAAATAGTCTGTGTAAAGGGGTAATCAGCAATAATTGATCCTTTTTTCTTGTGTATTCATCCTCTCAATAAAAAACCAGCGACTATAGAAATAAGTCACCGGTTTTTTTATATTCTCACATGCTTACCACTTCTCATTTTTATGGTTACATCATCCCTAGCATCTTCGGTAATCCTAAAGAGATTGCCGGGATATACGTAATCAACACTAAGAAGAAGAGTAAAATCATGAGCCATGGCAATGCCGCTTTGATGGTACTCGTAATCGGCATCCCTGTGACCGCAGAAGATACAAACAAGTTCAATCCAACTGGCGGCGTGATGAGTCCGATCTCCATATTGACCACCATGATAATTCCGAGATGAATAGGGTCAATCCCAAGCTCCATTGCGATCGGGAAGAATATGGGAGCTAGTATCAAGATTACCGCAGATGGCTCCATAAAACTCCCTGCAACTAGTAACACAATATTGACGATAATCAGGAACATCCACGGCGAGAATCCCATTTCAGATACCCAAGCAGCGATGGATTGAGGGATCTGCTCTGTTGTCAAAACATGCGCAAATAACATGGCGTTAGCGATGATAAACATCAGCATAACTGTCATCTTTCCCGATTCCAACATAACTTTAGAGAAATCGCGAATGCGCATATCTTTATAGACAAAAAGCGCGACAAACATCGAATAGACGGCTGCAACTGCTGCCGCTTCTGTCGGCGTGTACATGCCACTATAAATACCACCGAGAATAATCACCATCAAGAGTAAACCCCATAATGCACGCCTAAATGATCCCATCCATTGTCGAACGGAAACTCTCGGCTGTGCGGGCAACTTTTTCACACGTGCAACGATGTAAATAGCGACCATCAGTGCGACGCCCAACAATGCACCCGGAATAACCCCAGCCATAAACATCTTGCCCACCGATTGCTCTGTGGCAGCAGCGTAAACAACCATTACAATTGAGGGCGGTATTAAAATACCGAGCGTTCCGGCATTACAGATAATTCCTGCACCAAATTCTTTGGTGTAACCTGACTTTACCATTCCCGCAATCGCAATTGAGCCTACTGCCGCAACTGTTGCTGGGCTTGATCCTGAGAGCGCTGCAAACAACATACAAGCCAATACTGAACCAATCGCAAGACCGCCGCGAATATGACCCACGCAAGCATTCGCAAAATCAATTAATCGCTGTGCAACACCACCGGTCGTCATAAACGCACCCGCAATTAAGAAAAACGGAATCGCCAATAGCGTTGAATGCTCGGAGGTTTCAAACATTTTAATTGCCAGACTTCGCGGGGAATCTGGGCTAAAAAACATAATCGTAAGCGCACTGGATAACCCTAGTGAAATTGCAACCGGTACACCTATTAACATTAAAGCAAAGAGCAAAACAAATAAGAATAATATGGTCATTTTTTTGCTCCTAAGTCATCGAACAGCTCGACATGCTCTGCTTTTGTAATCTCATCTAAGACATCTTTTGCCTCATCTGCCAGCCCTAGCGTATCTTGCTGGTGTGTAATAATACGGTATCCAATCTCCAGATAGCGCAAAATTAATAATGTGAATCCAATCGGAACGATCATCGTAATCTGCCAGCGGCGAATGCCAAATCTGTCAAGATCTTCCGCTAATGTCCCTAATTTATAAAAGCTCATAACCCAATCAAAGCTGGAGTAGAGCATAATGCCGCCGTAGAGCAAGCATGCACCTAAACCAATATAGGCAAGCGTTCGTTGAATCGGCTTATGAAATAACTTTACAAGAGCATCGACACCAATGTGTCCACCAATTCTCACCCCATACGACATACAGAAGAAAATCAACCACGCAAAACAAGCAGCCGTAAAGCGATTAGACCAGTTCATAGATGTCGCTAGATCCATCATCATATCGCCGGTATCTAAAAAGAAATCTTCTAATTTTGAGGGCTCATCTCCTGCGACCATATCCGCTAAGCTATAAAAAGGTGTATAGAGATTATTAAGCATCGTATAGATAAACGTTACAAAGGTCATTGCTGACAAAATCAAGACGGTCATAAAGATCTCAATTTTTTGCCAAGCCTTATCAAGTTTTTGATATGTACTGACAAACATAAAAGTGCCTCTCTTTACTTTATATGAGTGAGCCTATTTAAATGTGTCTATTCTCTAGAAGCTTTCAGCCTCTAGAGAATAGCTTTGAAGGTAATATAAGGGAAAAGTACGGCTTTTACTGCGGATTATTAGATTGCACCGCCGCTTCAATTAAATCTGCCCCGACTTGATCTTGGAATTTCTCCCAAACAGGACGAACAGCCGTGCGCCACTCTTCTCGCTCTTCTGGCGTTAAGTAGATAATCTCAGTCGTTCCCGCATCTAAAATACTCTGTTTATCACGTTCGTTGAGGGCATTGGCTTGATTATTCACTTCAACAGTCACTTCGGCGATAATATCCGTTAATTCATTACGCACATTTTCAGGTAAACCATTCCAGAAGTCTGTATTGGTAATTAACATATAATCAAGTGCACCATGATTGGATTCAGTAATGTGTGATTGTACTTCATGAATCTTTTGTGAATAGATGTTGGTATAGGGATTTTCAGCGCCATTTACAACCCCGGTTTGAAGTCCTTGGTACATCTCAGCAAATGCCATTTTACGAGGATTCGCGCGAAGTGCTTTAAACTGCTCATCGAGTACTGCCGAGTTTTGTACGCGGAATTTAAGACCACGCGCATCTCTTGGTACATGCAATGCTTTATTCGCAGAGAGCTGTTTTAGACCATTATGCCAATAACCAAGCCCAGTAATTCCCTTATCTTCCATACTTGTTAAAAGTGATTGCCCTGCTTCAGATTGTTGGAAGCGATCTAATGCCGCCATGTCATCAAAGAGAAAGGGTAAATCAAATAACTGAATCTTCTTTTGATAATGCTCAAATTTTGCCAGCGATGGCGCCAAAATATGCACATCACCGACTAATAGCGCATCGACTTCTTGTCCATCGCCAAATAGTGATGAGTTTGGATAAACTTCAACTTTCACCTGTCCTGGCAGCCTTTCTTCCGCCAGTTTCTTAAACATTAACGCGCCTTGCCCTTTTGGCGTTGTATCTGCGACAACGTGCGAAAATTTAATGACGATCGGCTCTTGTGCTTGAGAAAATCCTAAAATTAATCCCCCCACTAAAACTGTGGACGCAACTACCCTTTGAATCAATTTATTCATAACTCCTCCTAGAGATTATGGTTATAAAATTAAAATACTGTGATCACTTCTATGGTGATTTACTGCCAAAACAGTGAAATTATTATCGTTAAAATTAACTTCTAATACTTACAAAACAATATATTAAAGGTTGTAAGGCATAGATGTCAATACAGATACAAATAGATGTCAATAAAATGTTATCTACTAAATGAGATTAACCCAAACACCTAATCTGACCATAGCATAAATTGAAAGCTCTTTACTTTATTTTTATTTGATAATGTAACTTAGATCAATATTCATAATTTATAGGGGTTTCATCAAGATAAAAAACTTAATTCTATAATAGACTATAGGCGAATGAAGGCTTATGACATTTATCCTCTATCGGTATTCAATCAAATTACCCGTACGTCGTTTAAAATTAAACCCTATCAAAAAGAAAAACTTAAAGGCAAGTTGATCACCTTTAAGTTTCTTCCTTTATATCCGCATTGTGAGATGCAGATATACTTCAGCGATTGATTCCTATCCCGCGCATTTTTGCATTTCATTGGGGAAATTGTGAGGAATTATACGGGCAAATCCTAACACTTATTACTGTGCAATTTTTGCATCAAAAGGTGAATATCCCATTCCTCTTTTCGTATAAGCATTACCAGCTTGCTGACAGGGCGCTGTTTGGGTGATTGCCGACTTCTCTTTATATCTCTGGTCATAAGGCAATTTCTTATCTTCCACAGCCGTTAGTTGATCTACACAACTATTATAGGTTTGGACAAACTCTTGATCATTATCTACAAAGTGTTTAATTAAGGCTTCATTTCGATCGTTCCAAGCCTGTCTCCAGCTCGTACTACAAACAGCTAAATTACGGATTTCATCCGCACAAAATTCATCTTTTCTAGCCTCAATCGTATCAATATCTGCACCCTTTAACTCTTCAACGCCTTTTTCAGCTAAAGCTTCTTGCCAAATCGCGCAGCTAGAACCTCTGCGCTGATCTAAACTGCAATACTCTTTCGATTGAGCTTTTAAATCAACAAAATCTAATTGCGCAAGCGCTTTCTTGCCTTTAGCCTTCGCTTCATCATAAAATTCTATCCAAGCGGTACATTCAACAGTTGGCTCTCCCCAGCCAGAGGGATTACAGTCTTGCTTCAAAAACTCAGAAATTTCTTTATCCCAAGTGTTGCCTTCATTGGCAGCAATGATCTTTGCCTTCTCAGCAGCTATTTCTTGCAATCTTTTTTCTTCAGCTAATTTCCTCTGTAGTTCTCGCTCAGCTTCCTCTTTTTCTCGATCAAGCTGACGTTGTTTTCTCTGAAGCTCGTACTCTGCGATTTCCTTTTCATAATCTAATTGACGCTGCTTTTTAAGGGCTGAATCAGCGGCTTTACACTCCGCATCATTTCGTAATGTTTCGAACTTATTCTTATCTCCATTTTCAAGCGCGCTCATCAGCTTCTCTTCACATGACTTTAAATGTGAAGCCGCCTTTTCTTGGTTTTCAAAAAAATAATTTTCATCACGATCACCACAGCCCACAAGAATCGCCCCTAATACACCTATAAGGATAATTTTCTTCATATTTCTCTCTATAAATTTATTTAAATAATATTGTGGAAGCATACTAGCAGAGTGAGACAATTTATACACTAGTTCTAATGGGGGATATTACAGGCTTATAAATCATAATAGTATATAGATTCAAGATTATTGATCTATCGTATCTACACCTAACAATAATCTCCATTAATATCTTGAATGGGAAATTTAAATTATATTAAACAGATACACTAGGGTCTGTTGCACATTGGAAATAAAAAATAGAGAGTAGTAAAATATTATCGCCAGAAAACTTTTAACTAACTC
>CANRON010000037.1 GCA_947632245.1 uncultured Ignatzschineria sp.
AATAATAATTTGAAGTTTCATGCTGATATCCATTGATAAAATAATTGAGCTTCAGAAGGAATTAGCTATACCTAACAAACATTATACTATGATGGTATGTTTTACTATGAAACATTCTTTTGTGGGAAATTAAAGGCATTAAAACTTACTAAGAAGATGGTAAGTAGCTTACGATCAGTGGGAATGAATCGATTTTATAAAATTTTGTGACAGAATTTGTGATAACTAAAACTATAGACAACAAAAAGCCCGCTGTTTAGCGGGCTGTTCGTTTTAATAATGGTGCCTAGGGCCGGAATCGAACCGGCATGACCTAAAGGTCGACAGATTTTAAGTCTGTTGCGTCTACCAATTTCGCCACCCAGGCTTTAGGTGTAACTCAGTAGAAGACAAATATTACACGTGAAAGTTTCAAAAAGCAACAGGTGCTCGAAAAAGATACACTAATAAGTGAAATGATAGGGGGAGATCCGTATTTCACTCTATAATACGTGTTAAAGTAGGTTTTTATTATTAATGAGTTAGCGAGAGGAAGTCATGTCATGAGTAGAGCTTTTAATTTTGAAAAAATTGTTAACTTTAGAAGTTTGGCGGGAATCCGAACTCGAGAAAATGCGGAAATTAAAGCCGCGCATATCTATCGAAGTGCACTTCTTGATTTCGCAACGCCTGATGATATGGATTTATTAGTAGATCTTGCGCCCGATGTTGTAATCGATTTCCGTACGGATGGTGAGAAGCAAACAGAATTGATTAAAATGATGCTTACATCGATTGATTATCAAGCTCGGCCTATTGAGGTCGGAAATTTTTTTAGTAAAGATCAAATAGAGATGTTAGGGCAGTTAAAAGCGGATGATTTAGATGCGTTATTTATTAAAATGTATCAGGAGTTTCCGATATGTGGGCAATCGCAATTTAAGGCTGTTTTTGATGCGATAGCAGATAATGAGCGTGTCATCTACCATTGTAGTGCAGGTAAAGATCGTACTGGCGTGATGAGCTATCTTGTTTTGTCTGCATTAGATGTGTCTTATGACGATATTATGGAAAATTATCTTGAATCGAATTTATATGCGGAACCATTGCATCAGCTTTTTTCGGAAAATAGAGACGATGATAAGTTGATGGGGATGATCATGACGCCGGAATTAGAGAAAGTCTTTCATAAGATTCGTTATGTTTCGCCTGCGTACTTAGACTCGCTCAATAAAATAATGACTGCCGAATATGGTGGTGTACAAGGCTATATCGATAATGTGCTAGAAGTCGATAGAGAGAAGCTAAAGGCAAGATTGCTGGGATAAATATCCAAGGAATGTATATTAAAATTAGATTGTAAATTATTTCATTATGGTGAATTGAAGTTTAGGTCTCAATATTCATTGCGGTATCAGATCCTAAAAAAACCGACATAAAAATATGCCGGTTTTTTGGTAGAATACTATTTTCTAATATTTTATTGTAATGCCCAGTAGAGCATTCCCGTGAGCGGAATCAGTAATATCAAAGCCAATAGTAGTCGCTGGCTTGTCGATTTTAAAAAGAGGCTGTTGGATTGCTTCATAATATTAGAAAAGTACGATATAAGTGATGACAATGATAGCAAGCATCAGGATGATCCCAATAAGTGGGCGATCTGCTGAGATTGATTGTGGTGTAGCAGTATGCGCTTCCGCTATTGTGCGTTTACCGGTAATCATTGTGCGGATTAAATTTTGGCGTTTAACGATCAGATATACAAATACGGCAGCAACATGAAGACCGATTAGCCAGAGTAATACCGCCCGGCCATTGCCATGAATTGTCATGAGATTGCTGCGTAAATCACCCTTAATCGTATCTGCTAGGGGGGCATTTGAAAACATGTAAGTATTATCTTCTAAGAACAATCCCGAAATAACCTGTACTAATAATATTGCGATTAAAGCAACGACCATGAGCGCACCTAATGGGTTATGGCCTTCTGTTTTAGTTTTCGATTTTTTGGCATATTCGAGTACTTGTGAGGGGCCTTTAATAAAGTCCGTAAATCTGGCTGTTGTCGCACCAATAATACCCCAAATGAGACGGAAAATGAGAAGCGCTAAGATCATCACCCCTGAATACTGATGGATTGCCATTGCTGAGTAGCTACCGAGTGACCCAAAATCATAAAACCCCGTGAAATTGTAAGAGGTATATATACAAATCACCATAGCAATCACAAGTGTCCAGTGGAATATTCGCGTTGGTAAGTCCCAAACCTTAATCATTTTATCTCCTTTATATTGAATGCCATAATAATATCATTAATAATCTGACAAATTATAGATAATCTATACAGATACTTAATTAGTAGGCTTAAATGTGATCTGGAACCCTTCTTTTGCGAGATGTTTTCTCGCAACCGCATCATCTGGCATCGGTACTTTTTCTGCCGTTAAAATCGCCACAAAAACACTATTATCGAACTCTTCATTGCCACTTGATTTCACAATAACGGGTGTACCGATGATCGTGCCATCTTCTTTGATCTTGAACTCAATTGTGGTCGAAAGCCCGTAGCTTCCAGGTGGCGTAATCCACAAATCGAAGAGATATCCGTGAACACGTGCAAAGTAATCACTATTTAAAGCTGCGGCGATACGAGAGGATTCTTCTGCTTCTCGTGCTTTTTTATCCGCATCTGCTTTTTCTGCAGCTAGGCGCTCTTTCTCTGCTTTTGCTTTGAGGTCAGCTTCTTTTTTCGCCTCCGCAGCCTTTTTATCGGCGAGTGCTTTTTCTTTCGCAATACGTTCTTTGTCTGCTTGTGCTTTCTCATTAGCTGCTTTTGCTTCACTTGCTTTCTGTTCAGCAATTTTTTTGTCGGCGATCGCTTTCTCTTTTTCGGCTGCAATTTTTGCTTCAGCGGCTCTCTTTTCAGTTTCAGCTTTTACTTCAGCCGCTTTTTTCTCAGCAGCGGCTTTTGCAATCGCGGCCTTCTCTTTGGCGATACGATCCGCTTCCGCTTTTGCTGCAGCCGCCTTTTCCGCTGCAATACGCTCCCTTTCAGCCTTTTCGCGTGCGGCTTTCTCTTCTGCTGCTTTTTGCGCTGCGCGTTTTTGGGCTTCTAGTTTCTCTCTTTCTGCTTTTTCACGCGCGGCTTTTTCCTGAGCGAGACGTTCTTTTTCAAGACGTTGCTGCTCTGCAATACGGTTCATCTCTTCAACAACTTCTTCGGTATCAATGCGCTCTGATTTTACGATTTTATTTTCATCGCTAATATTTGGAGAATCATTCGATGCCGCAAGCTGAATCTTTTGATAAGAGGAGATAGAAAAATAAACAACGCCAAGAATGACAATGGCGGTTAAAACGCCACTGGCAATATTGATGATTTTGTCTTGAGTTTCACGTTTCATGATTTATTTTAATGCCTCTTTAAAAAGAGAAAAAATTCCCTAGCTTACTCAGATGGAACAGTCATAAGCTGAACATTTTTTTGAGTCACCCCTTGTAAAAGACTCATTGCATCAATGATTCTTCCATAAGGTGCATTTTTGTCGCCTTTGACAAGCGCTTGCATATTTTCATTCTCGGCATACATAGTTGCTGCTAATGATTCAATTTCAGCCTCAGGAAGGGCGATACTGGGATTGTCTGCTAAATTGAAGAAAAAAGTGCCGGTGGCATCGACGGAAATGACCATCATCTCATCGCCTTCAATGGCAACGGCTTGGCTTGATTCTGTTTGTGGAGGATCGACATCAATTCCGACCGAGATCGTTGTCGCAGTCACCATAAAGATGGTGAGCAGAACAAACATTACGTCAACATAAGGGACGATGTTCATATCTGAATTGAGTTTATTAACGCGTTTACGTCGTCTCATGGCTTTAATTCCGTCTCTAGATCTGGGATTACTATTGTTGCGCTTGAGCGGCTTTTTGTGTCATTTGCACATATTGGCGTGCAAGTATATTTGCGAACTCATCAATAAAACTGTCATATCGAGTGAGTACTGAGTTGAGATCGTTACTAAATTTATTGTAAGCCATAACTGCGGGAATCGCGGCAAGAAGACCAATTGCGGTTGCGACAAGTGCTTCTGAAATCCCGGGTGCTACCTGTGCGAGTGTGACTTGTTTGACAGTGCCAAGTGCGCTAAATGAGTTCATCACCCCGATGACCGTGCCTAAGAGTCCTATATAGGGGGCAACAGAGCCAATCGTTGCAAGCCATGGGAGGTACTTCTGAAGAATAGACTCTTCGCGTTGTGTTTCCGCAAACATCGCATTTTTAACACTTGAAACAATAAAGTCAGGGCTGTAGTTTGCAAAGCTACGAAGGCGCGTGAATTCTTGGAATCCAGATAAGAACACCTTTTCAAGATCACTGCAATTTTTCCCTTTTTTGGTGGCTTCCGCGGCAAGTTGATTGATATCAGCCCCCGACCAAAATAGGCGTTCAAATTGATTGACTCGTATTTTTGCAAGCTTGATAGAGATATACTTTTTCCAGATCAAGAATATAGCAATGATTAGCATCAATGCTAAAATTAGCATAATAATTTTGACAGGGAAGCTAGCACTTGCGATTAAGTGCCAAAATTGTAAGTCAGAGGACATCTCAGGACTCCTGGTTAAAAGAAATTAGGAAGCGGTTTAGGGCGGCGGGTAGAGACATCAAGCGTGACAATTTCAACTGATCCACGTGTTAAAAGTTCTTCACCCCGGTAAATATTCTGCTCGAATTGTGCACGAGTACGGCTTTTTTTAATAATCCGCGTGCGAACGATAAGATCATCACACAAAACAGCCGATGAACGGTACTCAATATCGAGTTTTCGTACAACAAACATTTCAAGATGAGTTTCAGCGTGCGTATTGAGATTGATCCCTTTTGACATTAACCACTCAGTACGTGCGCGTTCCATGAAGTGTAGGTATGCTGCATGGTAGACAATGCCGCCGGCATCCGTATCTTCATAGTAAACCCGAATAGGGAGCTCAAAAAAGTCAGTCTTTTCTATCATGTAAGTCTCTATAACCGTTCGTTACAATAAATAAGCGTCATTTTACCTGATTTTTGTATAAATTTCGCCGTTATTGTGAACTAAATGATAATAATTATTAAATAGAAGCGCTCTAAGTGATTGAAAATTCGAGTGGTAGCGTGCTTTGGAACTGAAAGTTCTCCCCTGAAAATGCGAAGTTAAGCTTTTCTGCATGGAGGAGTAAGCGCCCTTTGTATGCAGATTGGTGCTTATTGTTGTAGCGTTGATCCCCCAAAATGGGGTGCCCACACGCGGCGCTATGAACACGAATTTGGTGGGTTCTTCCTGTTTTGAGAAGGGCTTGCAAGTGTGATGCCGCATCATTACTCTTGATGAGTGTAAAGTGTGTTTCAGCGACTTTTCCTGAGTCAGATACGATCACATGTCGCTCGCCATTGATTCTGTTTTCAGTATCGAGCGGATAGGTAATAATGGTGGTTTGGTGCGCGAATGATTTCTGCCAATTTCCCTCAACAATCAATGCATATTGCCTTACAAGATCAGAGCCTTGAAGTATACGTAGGGATTTTCCATTTTTAGCAATAAGAAGTAAGCCGCTTGTATCGCGATCAAGGCGTTGCACTAATCCATAGAAATCATTTTCCCCAAAAGATTTTAATATCTCAATGACACCGTAAGGGACCTCAGAACCGCTATGGACCGCGAGCCCCGAGGGTTTATCGAGTACAAGAAAGTCCGCATTTTCAAATAAGATATGCGCTTGTAAGGTCCGCCACGCAGACTCAGGAATCTCAATCTCTATTTTTTTCTCGATTTTAACGGGCGGAAGCCGCACCATATCCCCACTTTTTAAGCGAGAGATGGGCTTTGCTCTACCGCCATTGATCCGAACTTCCCCTTTACGAATCATTTGATAGATGCGGGTTTTCGGTAACACTCTGAATTGTGCCATCAAAAAATTATCGAGGCGCTGCCCATCCTGGTGAACATCAACTTCTACGGTAGTTGAGGGGAAAAAGTCAAATTCAGGAGCTTGTGTCATGCTGAGCCTATAGGTAATCGAGAGGAGGGATGAATGAAAATATATCCCGATATTGTAAATGGAATCTCAAATGGGGGCATCTGTTTTGGTGAGTATATTTGATTATTCTCATCTAAGATTCCGGTTAAGAAAATAGCCCCTATAAAAGGAGCTATTTTACAGTATTCCTGCCATCTAGAAAACTAGATGGCAGGAATACTAGAAATACATAATGACTATTGAGTCGTATTTATTTATCTTCGCTTAAAAGATCGACTTCTTCCTTCGCATCTAACGAGCCGGCAAGCGGCGCTAAGGCTGTGAGGAAGTGGTCACGAACGCGTTTCTCTATCTCTTGTGCTGTTGCAATGTTTTCACGGAGATATTGTTTAGAATTTTCTTTTCCTTGACCTAAGCGCGTATCGCCATAGCTATACCAAGCACCTGCTTTATCAACAATACCGGCATCTACACCAAGGTCGATAATTTCGCCGAGAGAGTCAATTCCCGTGCCGTACATGATCTCGAATTTTGCTTCTCTAAAAGGAGGCGAGACTTTGTTCTTAACAACGCGAACACGTGTATCTGCACCAATGACCTCATCACCCTTTTTAATCGCCCCTGTTCTGCGGATGTCTAAACGCACTGAAGAGTAGAATTTAAGGGCATTACCGCCCGTTGTTGTTTCAGGGTTACCAAACATAACGCCAATTTTCATACGGATTTGGTTGATGAAGATGACAAGCGTATTTGATTTTTGGATATTTGCTGTCAGTTTACGAAGAGCTTGGCTCATTAAACGCGCTTGCAGTCCCATGTGTGAGTCACCCATTTCGCCTTCAATCTCCGCTTTAGGCGTTAATGCAGCAACTGAGTCAACAACAATGATGTCAACGGCACTTGAACGAACGAGTGTGTCTGTAATCTCAAGCGCTTGCTCACCATTATCAGGCTGCGCAATGTAGAGGTTTTCAACATCGACGCCGAGTTTAGCTGCATATGTTGGATCAAGTGCATGCTCAGCATCAATAAAGGCTGCCGTGCCGCCTGCTTTTTGCGCTTCTGCAATCACATGAAGCGTGAGTGTTGTCTTACCTGAAGACTCAGGTCCGTAAATCTCAACGATACGGCCACGCGGTAAACCGCCAATGCCAAGCGCAATGTCTAGACCGATAGAACCTGTTGAAACAGGAATGATGTTAGTTGGCGTTTGTTGATCGCCAAGGCGCATTACTGAGCCTTTTCCGAATTGACGGTCGATCTGCCCAAGAGCAGCCTGGAGGGCTTTGCGTTTGTTCTCATCCATTTTTAAAGTCCTTATCTACGAGATACTGCTTAAAATTACATTTAAGTATTGATTATGCCATAAAATTACATTTAAGTATTTATTTATAGCGGAGTCATTGTCTGCATCAATATAGATTATATCTAATTTTCTGCTTCAACAGAGATCTTATAATGATTTACGGCGCATCTCTCTGTTGATTGATCTGATTTATATCTATGCAAGCGTAACATGAATATGTTTCAAAAACTGTTGTGGTTACTTTTCTGAAGCTATAATTTTTGCAATCGCTTTGCTAGTGGAGTAGCCATCGACAAAATCAATCAATTCGACACGACCACCATTATTGATCACAGCTTCTGCGCCGGCAATTTGATCAACGGTGTAGTCGCTGCCTTTCACTAAAACATCGGGTAGAACCGCATTGATGAGCGATTCGGGCGTATCTTCATCAAACAATGTGACCCACGCAACAGATGAGAGGGAGGCGAGCACGGTCGCACGACTTGTTTCATCCATTATAGGGCGTAATTCGCCTTTGAGGCGTTTGACTGAATCATCGGAATTGAGCGCGACAATTAAGTGATGCCCGAGTTTGCTTGCTTCTTCAAGGTACTTCACATGACCCCGGTGCAGTAAATCAAAGCAGCCATTTGTCATGACAATCGTTTCATTGTTCATTTTTGCACGTTTTACTTCATGCAGCAGAGCCTCTTTTGAGAGTACAAGATTATGCGGACGATCTGATTGGCCCATTGCATAATCAAGCTCTGATTGCGTGACATAAGAAGCACCCATTTTCCCAACGACAATCGAGGCAGCCACATTGGCAATTTTACACGCTTGGGGCAGCGGCGTTCCTTTTGCTAATTGCGTAGCAATCATTGCGATCACAGTATCGCCTGCACCCGTGACATCAAAGACATCCTGCGCTTTTGCGGAAAAAGTGACAGGTGCTTTATCTTTTTCAAAGAGCGTCATCCCTTTTTCGCTGCGGGTAATTAATAGTGCGCCAAGATCGAGATCGGCACGCATTTTTTCAGCCTTTTCAAAGAGAGTGGCTTCGTCTTCACATTTGCCAACAACCCTTTCAAATTCACTGGTATTTGGCGTAATAAGGGATGCCCCGTGATATTTACTAAAGTCATCCCCTTTAGGATCAATGATAATCTGCTTCCCTTGGGCTTTAGCATATTGAATCAAAGACTGGGGGTCTGATAGAAAGCCTTTACTATAATCAGATAAGACAATGAGATCGCTCTGATCAATAGTGGCTTGTAGTGACGTTGTGATTTTATTGAGGAGATCGGGGGTTAAGACGGGTGCCTCCTCAAAGTCACAGCGAACAATATGTTGTTGGCGGCTGATGACACGCAGCTTCATAATGGTGGCAAAGCCCTTTTCTGCGACAAAATCAGTCTGTATTTCATTACTAAGGCAGAGAGTTTCGAGTTCTTGCGCATGTGCATCGACGCCAACTAGTCCTGCAAGCGTGACAGGGCACTCCATCTTGCTGATGTTAAGCGCAACGTTAGCTGCGCCGCCGAGCCTATTTTCGGTATGATTGATATTTACAACCGGTACCGGTGACTCTGGGGAAATACGGTTTGTTGAACCGATCCAATAGCTGTCGATCATGATGTCGCCGAACACAGCGATTTTACCAATAGATTGTGTCATATCAGCCTCAAATAAATTTAAGCAGGAAACGTGAGGTTCTCGCTGAACAGCTCACGGAAATTTTGGGATGTAATGCGCGCGACTTCCTCTACAGAGATTCCTTTGACATCAGCAATTGTTTTCGCAACAAAAGGTACAAGACCGGGCTGATTAGGCTTCCCTCTATAGGGGACAGGCGTTAAATAGGGCGCATCTGTTTCAATCAACATCCGATCAAGGGGGGTTTTTGCGACTACTTCGCGTAGCTCATCGGCATTTCGAAAAGTAATAATGCCACTAAATGAGATATAAAAGCCCAAATCTAGGCCCTTTTTCGCCATCTCCCAGTTTTCAGTAAAACAGTGCAATATACCGCCGATATCCGCAGCCTTCTCATTCGTGAGGATATTAATAGTATCGAGTCTTGCATCACGTGTATGAATGATTAGTGGTTTTCGGTGCGTTTTAGCAATGTCGATTTGAGTGACAAAAGAGGCTTGTTGGGCAATTTTATGCTCCGCCCCGTAATGATAATCAAGTCCTGTTTCACCTACGGCAATGACTTTCGGGTTTGAAAGCATGGGCGCAAATGTGTCATGAGATGCGGGAATATTCGCAGGTATAGCGCCGGGATGAACGCCGATTGAGAGTGACACATTGTCAAAGGGCGCGACAAGATTTGCCATATCATGCCAGCGATCAAGATCTACGCTGACGCAGAGCATATGTGAGATACCATTATTGACAATAGCGGTCATCAAATTTTCAATGCTATTGTCATAGGCAGTTAAATCGACCATATCTAAGTGGCAATGTGAGTCGATGTATGTATGTTTAGTCATAATAGTTAAAACGTATCTCCATTGAAATATCAGCGTAGTTTATCACTTCTACCGCATAGAATAAAAATCATCATCATACTTTAAGATTGGGATGCTTGATGCATTCTTAAAAGCGCATTAATGCGGGTGGATAAAAAACTGTGAGGGATATTGAAAGCAACACCAGCACCTTGTTTGTCAACAACGGATAAGGCTTTTGGATTGCCTGATGCATTCACAAATGCGACAGACCCTTCAATTTCAATAGGGGTTATATCACCGTCCGGAAGTGTCAATCTTAACAGTATCGGGTCATGGAGTTTAAAGGCATAGTCAGTTGCAAAGAAGATGCCGCCATATTGAAAAAAGGGTAAAAAATACTCGGCAAGTTGCGCGGCATTTTTAAAATTCACGGTTATTTTTTTAGGATTACTCATGGTTATAGCTATCTACCTATGGTTTAAATGATCGCGATAATGAAGATGTGGACGCAATGGGGCGAGTTCATTTTATAATGCTAAGGGGAATAAAGGTACAAAATAGATGTTTAAGGCATATTAATATTGCGTGCGTATTATCGCATGAACTCTCTTATGATTCGAGAAAGGTCATCTGAAATATCGGAATAATCGCCTGAATATATTGCGACAATAGCGATTGTTCGATTGTTTTGCGGTATTATACAGCGATAGAATTGGACATCTTCTTGCTTATATCGCTATTGGATAAATGTTACGAAACGATCAATAGGGAAAATAAGAGCGTGGGTGCAGGTGAGTGAAGGGACTTTGATGAATGCATTAGAAATAACGAATTTAACAGTGAGCTATAAAGCGCACCCTGTTGTTCATCACTTAACGGTGAGTTTTCCCCAAGGGCAAAGTAGTGCAATTATTGGGCCCAATGGGGCGGGTAAAAGCACTCTACTAAAAGCGGTGATGGGATTAGTCCCCTATTCTGAAGGTGATATTCAACTTCCTGCATCATTGAAGGTCAGTTATCTTTCACAGATTTCAGATATTCGCCGGGACTTGCCGCTAACTTTGTTTGAGCTTGTGAGCGCTGGCGCTTTAGGCAGTATGGGGCTTTTTAAGGGGCTCTCAAAAAAAGCAGAGCAAGCAGTTTCAGAGGCATTGATGTTTGTTGGCTTGGAATCATGTGCCGATCGGAGTATCGATTCCCTATCGGGCGGTCAATTTCAGAAAGCACTGTTTGCCCGCATTATGGTAGAGGGTGCAGATTTGATTTTGTTAGATGAACCCTTTAATGCCATGGATGCGCGAACGACAAAAGAGTTATGCGGTTTGATCCGTAGGTGGGAAGAATTGGGGAAAACCGTCATTGTCGTGCTGCATGATTTAACGATTGCGCAGCACTATTTTACAAACACACTCATTATTGCGCGAGATAAGATTGCGTTTGGTAAAAGTGTAGAGGTAGTGACCGGGGATAATTTATTAAAAGCAGAATCTGTGTCTCTCGGTTGGGAGAGCGATTCATGGTGTGAGGTTTAAACAGTGCTCGAGCTTTTAAATGTAACTTTTATCGAACCTTTCGTGACTTTGCCCTTTTTGAAACGAGCACTTGTAGCTTCAGTGATGATTGCCGTCTCTTCGGGATTGGTCGGTGTTTTTTTGCTTTTAAATCGAATGAGTCTTGTGGGTGATGCCTTGAGTCATGGCGTATTGCCGGGAATTGCAATTGCCTTTCTCTTTTTTGGATTTAATATATTCGCAATGAGCGTAGGCGGTGTGATTGCTGGCGTATTGATTGCGATAATCGCATCTTTAATCTCGCATTATACAAACCTGAAAGAAGATGCAAGTTTTGCGGCATTATACTTATTTTCATTGGCGGTCGGTGTTGTTTTAATTATGGAGATGGGGTCACAAGCAGATCTGCTGCATATTCTGTTTGGTTCAGTACTTGCTGTTGATGCATCATCTTTGTATTTGGTTTGGAGCGTACTGGTGATTACACTTTTGCTCCTTGCCGTTATCTACCGGCCACTTTTACTCTATATTATTGATCCGCTCTATTTAGCACTGAAAACGAAAGGTGGTCTGCTATTTTATGGCATTTTTCTATTTTTGGTTGTCTTGAATTTGGTCGCATCTTTCCAGGTCCTTGGGACTTTGATGACAGTGGGGATGATGATGATTCCTGCGATCTCAGCAAGGCTGTGGAGTAATCGGATGGAGGGTGTGCTCTTTATCGCAATTACGCTTGGCGTATCAGGTGCTTATCTGGGGTTGGTTGCATCTGTACACTATGATATAGCATCAGGACCGATGATCATTCTTGTACTGACGGCATTTTATATGTTCTCTCTGATCTTTGGATTAGAGGGAGGTATTTTAAAACGTAAAAGGATTAAAAGACATCGAAAAGCCTAGATCTTGCTTTGAGGGCTGTATATATAATGGTAGGTTTGAGTGAACGCGCTAATAAATAGTATTGATGATAATATTAACGTACTATTAAAATTAACTAATATGACTTTAAAGTATTCGGGTTCGTTTCCGGCATTGAAATAAGGGTTTTAAACAGTGATTACGATAACTTACTTTGGAAATTTGAAAGATTTTTTGCAGTGCTCAGAAGAGACGGTTGATTGGAGTGGTGGCGACATAGAAGCACTCTTATCGCTTCTTCGGAGTCGTGATGATGTTTGGGCAAGTGCGCTTGCGCCAGAGAATATTTTTCGCGTGGTCGTCAATGAAGAGATGACATTTGAAAATGGCGATATTCACCCGGGAGATCGTGTGGCATTATTGCCTCCGGTAACGGGAGGTTAAAGATGTATATCAATGTCACGATTCAAACGGATGCATTTGATTTGCAGCATGAGAGTGATCTTCTCACGTCAGCATCGCATGATGCGGGTGCACTTGTGCTATTTCAAGGAATGGTTCGAGAGTTTGACAAGAATGTATCTCTTGAGAAGATGGTGTTAGAACACTTTCCAGGGCTCACAGAAAAAGAGATTGAGCGTATTATTCGCACGGCAAAAACGCATTGGGATATTCAAGGTTGCAGGGTCATTCATCGGGTCGGAGAATTAAAGGCGGATGATCCAATTGTGTTACTCATTGTCACTGCAAAACATCGTCTTCATGCCTTTTTAGCGGCTGAATACATTATGGATTACTTGAAGACAGAAGCACCCTTTTGGAAGAAAGAGTATCTGCAAAATGGAACTAGCTATTGGGTGGATGCCAAGCAATCAGATACAGAAATATTAGAAAGATGGCAGGCACTACAAAATGGGTAGTGATGTTGTAGGACTAATACTTGCCGGGGGTGAAGGTCGGCGCATGGGGCATATAAATAAGGGGTTGGTAGCTTTAGCTGAAAGACCGCTTATTGAGCATGTCATTGCGCGTTTTTCTCCGCAAGTCTCTGAGCTTTATATCTCTGCAAATGAGGATCTAGTACGTTATGCTCAGTTTGGCTATGAAGTGATTCAAGATGATGAAAGGTGGCGTGGCAAGGGGCCGATGGCAGGAATCGCTACAATCTTGTCTCGATTATCAGATGATACTGTATTGCAGGTAGTGAGTTGCGATGGGCCGATGATTCCACCTGATCTTGTAGAAAGATTAGCGATTGTAAGAAGTAATGTAGAAAAGCCTGTTAGGATCGTCTACCCAGAAACCCCTGAGCAGGCTCATTATTTATATCTCCAGGGCAAGGTGGGTGATTTGAAGCGAGTTTATAATTTGTTGGCAGCCGATAATTTGAGGATTAGGGCGTTATTAACAGCACTGTCAGCGCAAGCGGTCGCCTTCAATGATGAGCATGCATTTGTAAACTGCAATAGTCCCCAAGATATTGTTCGGTTAGAAGAGGATATGTATGAAAAATTATGATGTAGCATTAAGAGAACTCTTAGCAGGGATGACGCTTGAGAGGGAAATGGAGGTTGTGACGTTGCCGGACGCCTATGGGCGTCAATTAGCAAAAGATATAGATGCGCAGTATGATACACCGCAATTTGATAATAGTGCCATGGATGGTTACGCATTGTGCGATCCCAGTGGAACTTGTACAGAGTTTGTTATTAAAGAGAAGATCATGGCGGGTGATGCTGTTGCTTTTTCCTTAAAGGAGGGAGAAGCGGCGCGTATTTTTACAGGTGCTCAAACACCAGGAAATACCACGACGGTTGTAATGCAGGAATTAACGCGTGTAGAGGGTAATAGACTTTATCTAGAAGAGGCGTGTCCTAGTAGTCTAAATATTCGTTTTAAAGCGGAAGAGATTCAAAAAGGAGATGTGTTGTTTCAGACAGGGCATATCCTAGACCCTGCCGCAATTGCGCTTTTAGCTTCGCAAGGTATTTGGGAAGTCCCTGTTTATAAAGATCTGCGCGTGACAGTGTTTTCGACGGGAAATGAGTTGCGAGAGCCTTGGGAGACCATTGCTGAGAGCGAGATCTTTGATGCTAACCGTTACCAACTTTTAGCTTGGGTTTCGGGGTTAACGAAAGCAAAAGATGGGGGGATTTTAAAAGATTGTTATGAGGTTGTTTTAGCCGCATTGGCAAAGGCGAGTGAAGAGAACGATCTCATTATATTAAGTGGTGGTGCATCTGTAGGAGAAGCAGACTTTGTTGCGCAAGCAATTACTGAGCTGGGTGAACTACATATGTGGAAGCTTGCTATCAAGCCCGGGAAGCCTTTTGGCTGGGGTAGAATTGGTCGGTGTCACATCATTATGTTGCCAGGAAATCCTGTATCGGCATATGCGACATTTTATTTGTTGGGGTACCCTGCAATCAAAGCCTTGATGGGCTTGACCCCCCAATTGCCACAGCAGATGGCTGTGATTAATTTTGGGAGTAGTGTTGTCCAACCGCGCAGAGAGTTTTTACGCGGGAGTTACTATCAAGATGAGCAGGGTAATTATTTTGTGAATAACGTCACAATGCAAGGCTCAGCAATGTTGAGCGGCTTGAGCCGTGCAAATTGCTTGATTGAAATGAAAGAGAATCAAACGACAGAAAAGGGAAGTCGCGTGCGTATTTATCCCTTACCTAAAGAGGTCGCAAAGGTATAATTCATGAGTGAAATAGTCAAAGAAGATGTTCGTGCTGCATTAGATACCCTCTCCTTTAAGATAGAGGAGATCGCATGTGAGAAGCTCACGAAATATCTACAGGGAATGTTGCTTTGGAATAAGGCATATAATTTAACAGCAATCACGGATCCACAAGAGATGGTTATTAAGCATCTGTTAGATTCCTTGGTGTTAGCACCTGAATTAATGAAGCGTTTCCCACAAGGATCATTCATTGATGTTGGTACAGGGGCGGGTTTGCCGGGAGTGCCGTTATCGATAGTCATGCCTGATGCGCAGTTCACTTTGCTTGATAGCGCGATTAAGCGAACGCGGTTTATCACGCAAATGAAGATCGAGATCGGTTTGCCGAATGTCAATATTGTGACTGCGCGTGTACAGGATTTTCAGCCAGAAGAGGGCTTTGATGCCGTGTTAAGTCGGGCATTTGCAAGTGGTGAGGATATGGTGAATTGGTCGGCACATCTTCTAAAGGAAGAGGGCATGATGGCGGCTATGAAGGGAAAATTCATTGAAGCAGAGTGGGGCGATGTCACGGCATTTCCAAACCGAGAGATTGTTTCGCTTGAAGTGCCGGGATTGAATGAAGAACGACACTTGATATTCTTATCAAAGTAGTTTTTTGATATAATCCGACAATATAATTTAGAAAGGTAGGAATCGCAATTGGCAACGATTATTGCAGTCGCAAATCAAAAAGGTGGGGTCGGTAAGACAACTACCGCAGTAAATCTCGCTTCTAGTCTGACAGAGAGTAAGGTTCGTCCGAATGTTCTCCTTATTGATTTAGATCCACAGGGCAATGCGACAACCGGGATCGGAGTGGATAAAAATGCTCTTGAGTATGGGATTGTAGACCTCCTATTAGGAGAGGCATCTATTGCAGATGTGATTATGGATCTCGATAAGGCAGGGCTTCGTTTAATTGGCGCCAATGGTGATTTGACGGGCGCGGAAGTTGTTCTGGCAGGAGAACCAAATGGTGTATATAAGCTTAAAAATGCGCTAGAACCTATTCGCGGAAATTTTGACTATATCGTCCTTGATTGCGCACCATCGTTGAATATGTTGACACTGAATGCATTTGCAGCCGCTACAGATATTGTTATTCCTGTCCAATGTGAATACTATGCGCTTGAAGGTATTTCTGGATTGATGGACACCATCTCTTCTGTGAAAGAAGCAACGAACCCAAGCTTAAATATTATGGGTGTGCTACGAACGATGTTCGATGGGCGTAATACTTTAGCGGTACAGGTCTCTGAGAATTTAGAGGCACACTTTGCAGATAAAATGTTTGAAACGATTATTCCCCGTAATGTCAGGTTGGCAGAAGCGCCGGGCTATGGCGTTCCGATTACTGTTTATGATGGTAAATCAAAGGGTGCTGTGGCATATACAGAGCTTGCGCGTGAAGTGATAACGAGAAGTAAAAAGAGGTAGTTATGAAAAAACGTGGGTTAGGTCGTGGTTTGGAGATGCTTTTAAGTCAAACAGGGGCGGAAGTCGCAACTGATTCAATAAAAGTTGAAAAAGAGGGTGTGAAAGAGGTTTCGATTGAGAAGTTGACACAAGGTAAGTATCAACCTCGTCGTTATTTTGATCAAGATGCACTCGAAGCCTTGGCGTCATCTATTAAAGCGCAAGGAATTATTCAGCCGATTGTTGTACGTACCATTCAGGGGCAGGATCAATTTGAGATTCTTGCTGGTGAGCGTCGCTGGAGAGCATCACAGTTAGCAGGGCTTAAAACTGTCCCGGTGATCTTCAAAGAGATGACAGATCAAGAGGCGCTTGCAGTTGCACTGATTGAGAATATTCAGCGTGAAAATCTGAATCCTGTTGAAACTGCAATGGCCTTGAAACGCCTCATTGAGGAATTTGAACTGACGCACCAAGAAGC
>CANRON010000038.1 GCA_947632245.1 uncultured Ignatzschineria sp.
CCTGCATATTTTATATCACAGGACAATTCACATTAAAACAGTCATTTACATCAATTTACAATATGGATGCTATATCTAAAATCAGGGTTTTAATAAAATTTAAATAAAACAGTCAATTAAAAAAAGAATATAATGAGATAATGAAAAATATACTGATTTGATTACAGAAATTTACATAATTACGGGCAACTTTCAGAATCAATGATGGAAAAGCTCATTGAGAATTGTTGAGTGATCAGAGTAGATCAATAGAGTCGCATTCTCCGACAGTAATTTTATTAAGAATTCCAGAGATAAGTAGTATTAATTAATCTCTATAGGATTTGAAGCCTACTACGGCAACCAAACATTGTCTTTAAGAAGAAACTCAAGCCCTTGTAGTGCTAAAAATGCATCAGGAAAGAGATAATTTCCATTCATTCCTGGTACTTTTAATAACTGATATTCAAGCATAATCTGTGGCCGGATACTTTGTAAGGGTGTTTCTAATAGGGTTGTGCAGTAAAGATTATCAAACTCTTTACTCTTCAGCACATAGGGTTCCCCGACTCTCTTTGCAATTTCAGCTGCAAAATATTGGCGCTCTTGATGATTTAAAAATTTTGGACGGACGATCAAATACTGTTTTGCGACATCGGGTGAAAGAAACTCAGTGATGGGCGTTAGGAGCACCTGATTCTGCAAGATAGGATGATCATTCGTTGTTGCATGTACAACTTTCACCTCTGGTGCAATCATTGTTATGACTGCAATATGTGAGTACTCGCCCTCGCTGACCATCTGAATTAATCGACTCTCCTTGCCGTAAGCTGTACGGAAAACAATATCTCCCACTTCTAGTAAATCGATATAAGGAGAATCCCAATTTTGATATTGGCTATGATCCCGAAATGGATTAATTTCAAAATAGAGAACAGCGCTTATTAGGAGCGATATCATCGTGATCAGGAGAATGCCGACAAGCAGTCTTATTTTCGTTTTTATTCGTATCATCACGCTATTATCTTATTCACTTACATACCAAAATTAATCGAGTCATAGAGAAGAATATCACCTATGACATACTGTTCTTTTTATTAAAGAGATCTTCTTTTAGATCCTATTTCGCAAAAATAAAAGACCTTCAATGAATATATCCACTGAAGGTCTTTATAAAGATCATCTATTTTAACCTGTCAGATCATACATACTCAGTACAATCGAATTAACTGTTAGGATATTATGAAGTTGAATATTGTTAGAACTTCACTCTCCAACCATCTTTAGTTTTGATCGTTGTCATATCTGCAACTTCTTCATTTGTACCATTTTTGTAATGAATCACAAATAACACGGCTGCTTCCGTCTTATCGGCATTATATTTCACATCTTTTACTTCGATATCTTTCAAGCCATCTTGAGAGTCATAATGTTTCTTGCCCTCTGCCGCTAGCATACCGAGTTTTTCAGAAACCATAGCTTTTGCCATCGCATCATCGGCATCATTAGGGTTAGGTGTGAAATCAACGATATTGGTCATATTCGAAGTATCACCGGTCGCGAACATTTCAATAAATTGCTTAGTCACAGTTTCCGGTGAATTTTTATCACCACCACAAGCCACTGCAACAACTGCGATGATCAACATTGAAATGAATAATTTGATATGTTTCATGAAATTCCTTCAGGAAGATTTATGGGTTAGAGTATTCAATTGTAAAAAATTGTGTGGCGATTATCACACACTATCCGTTTATCTGACCAACAATTTCTTGCTCAAACATTTATTGATCATAAATTTGATGCTGAAATCTCACCCATCAAGTGTTAGCGAATAAGTGGTCGCCCTCTTTTGTTTTTCCCCCGTATAATACATCTCGCTTTAATCAGGATTCTTACGTCGACCCATATAGATACAATATCCCATCTCTCCCTCTTCAATATTGACTTGCAGAACTTATACTATGTCTAAATCTTCTCACAACAACTTACTTAAAAAACAGATTCAGAAACTCCTCAAACAGAGAGACCCTAAACAATGGTTCATTGGTATTATTGTCATTGTAGCGATTATTCTCTATCAGTTTTTAGGGGGGGATAGCACTGTTTACCAAGGTCAAGTGAAGAGTTTTGACCAAGCTAAGCGTGCGCTTGTTTCCCTCTATAAAGCACACCCCGATCAAGAAGAGTTTTATTGCGGTTGTGACTTTGACTTTAATGGCAATAGCGGCGTTGTAGATCTTGCGAGTTGTGGCTATAAAATCCGTACAAACCCCGAGCGCGCCAATCGTATAGAGTGGGAGCATGTCGTACCCGCACATGCTTTTGGTAAAAATTTACAATGTTGGAAAGAAGGTGGACGTAGTAATTGTAAAGTTGCGAATGATCAAAATGCGAATTTTAATATGATGGAGGGAGATATGCATAATCTACAGCCATCCGTCGGAGAAGTGAATGCCGATCGTGCAAATTTCAGCTTTGCCGAGATGAAGCCTGAATTTACTCAATATGGCGCTTGTGCATTTAAAACTGACTTTAAAAAGCGCCAAGTCATGCCAAGAGAAGAAGTACGAGGCGTGATTGCCAGAACTTATCTCTATATGAATGATCGTTACAATGTCCCACTTTCAAAACGAGAATCAGGACTTATGCAAAAATGGAATAGCGCCTACCCCGCAACAGTTTGGGAATGTCAACGCAATGAGATGATTAAAGAGATTCAAGGAAACGATAATCCTTTTATTACAGAGAATTGTAATCAGGATACACACTGGAATAACAAAACGAATCAGTCGGCCATAAAAAATGCACTACAAATGGTGATCGACCTCTTTAAATAGTCTCTTTTCAGTAGAGTATTTATTGATAAATTAAAAGATTCATATGTTCATCAAGCCGCAATAAAAAAGCAAGGAATGAGGTAATCACACTCCTTGCTTTTTTGTTTTTAAGCGAGCCTGACTGCCCGTTTAACTTATTTTAAGTTATAATTTAGCCTTCCAACCATCTTTAGTTTTAATAAGATCCATTTCATCGGGACCATCAACCTCACCATTACCATAAGTGACAGTGACATCAACGGTCGCAGCTGTTTTATCATCGTTATAGACAACATTTGAAGTCGCAATGGATTTAACGCCACCCTTTGCATCCATCTCTTGCTTCGCGCCAGTTGCAAGCATTCCGAGCTTACCTTCTATCATCTGTTTAATTTCGGGTGTGTTATCTGCTTCATCTATATAGATTGTCTCTAACACTTGTGATGATTCACCTGTCCCTAGCGCCTTGATCAAATTTTTTGCAGCATCTTCGGGAGAGCTATCTCCCGAGCAAGCAGCAACTACTAATGACATCATCATTGTGATAAGAAACAGTTTAATTTTTTTCATGCCTAAAACCTTTAATCTTCATAGTAGGGATCGATCTATTCATCGATATTTTCTGATATCTATATACAGTTGTATAAAATATGTATGAATATATAAATATGCTGCCGATTATGACACACCCACTTTCGGGATTCACGAAAATTTTGATGCCGATTTCATATTTGTTTTATCTCTCTTTGCCTCAATCTATTCCCTTTTCACCCCATAAAACTACTTATTAGCGTAGAAAATATCGAACGATAGAGATATCGACTAATATTTCACCAATAAATTTACTTGTTTTTCTGAAGAAATAGATTATCATTTCATCTCGTAGTTAGCAGTTGTTGTTGAAGATCAGTTCCTCTATTACAGAGTAAAACTGAGTCAAAATAAGTTCTTGACATGATCTTCCCCTTCTGTATAATTAACGGCTTATGCGAGCGTGGCGAAATTGGTATACGCGCTAGACTTAGGATCTAGTGGTTCATCCGTGAGAGTTCGAGTCTCTCCGCTCGCACCATATTTAGTTATGGTGACCATGATCACCTTAATCAGTTTAGGAAGGTGCTTTTTAGCACCTTTTTTTATATTTCTAATTTTAGATTCAAACTTACAAACGGGTATAAAATTATGTCAGTAGAAACATTAGAAGGCCTTAAGCGCCGCGTAGTGATTGAACTTGATGAACAACAAGTTAATAAAGAAATCGAAGATCGTATTCAGAATCTTTCACGTCGCGTACGTGTAGATGGATTCCGCCCGGGCAAAGTTCCTGCAAAAGTTGTTCGCAGCATGCATGGCGCTGAAGTTGAAAACGAAGTAATCGGCGATGCTATTGGCAAAAAATATCAAGCGATTATCACAGAGCTTAACCTTGAGCCTGCTGGTCAACCAGTGATTGATATGCCTTCAGCTGAGAATAAATTCTCATTTGTTGCTGAGTTTGAAGTTATGCCTGAAGTTAAACTTGATAACTTAGATAAATTAGAAGCTGTTAAATTTGATGCTGAAGTGACAGATGCTGATCTTGAAAATATGATCACAACACTTCAAAAGCAAAGCCAAACATGGGCTGAAACTGATGCTGCTTCAAAACTTGAAGATCGCGTTAACATCAATTTTGTAGGTCGCGTTGATGGTGTTGAGTTCGAAGGCGGTAAAGCTGAAAACACACCGCTTCTTTTAGGTTCTAACTCAATGATCCCTGGTTTCGAAGACCAAATCGTGGGTATGAAAAAAGGCGATACTAAAACAATCAAAGTGACCTTCCCTGAAGATTACCAAGCTGAAAACCTCAAAGGGAAAGAAGCGGAGTTTGATATTACTGTCAACACTGTAGAAGTTGGTCAATTACCTGAGTTAAATGCTGAATTTGCAGAGCGCTTTGGCATTGAAGGCGGCGATGTTGAGAAACTTCGCACAGAACTTCGCAAAAATATGGAGCGTGAACTTAGCAACGTTATCCATAACCGTTTCAAATCATCTGTTTTAGAATCACTTGAAAAAACACATGAATTAGAAGTGCCGGAAGTAATGGTTATTTCTGAAGCGCAAGCAATGGCGCAGCAGTCAAACTTCCCACAACCACAAAACCAAGAAGAAGCAACGCAACTTATGGAGCTCGTAAAGCAAATTTTTGCTAAGCAAGCAGAACAAAAAGTTCGCCTTAGCCTTCTTGTGAGCCAATTCATTGAAGATAACAAAATTACACCTGATGAAACTTATGTTGATAAGCGCTTAGCATTAATCGCTTCTACATACGAAGATCCAGCTGAAGTAATTGAGCACTTCAAGAAAGACAAGAACAGCATGCAAAACATTCGCAACATTGCACTCGAAGACCAAGTAGTTGACCTTCTTGCTGAGAAAGCAGCGATTGTAACTGAGAAGAAAACTTTCGATGAGCTTATGAACCAAGCTCAAAGATAAGTAAAAACATTCATGAAATAGCCCTCGGATTTGATATTTCAGACCGAGAAGGCTATACTAGTGAATTCGTGCTCTCCTTAATATAAGTTATATAAAAGAGAGCAATTTATTTTAATCTATTATTAAATTGGGGTGATGTTCAATGCCTTCCGTCAAGATTCGTGAGAATGAACCATTTGACGTTGCTATGCGTCGTTTTAGACGTGCTTGCGAAAAAGCAGGTATCGTATCTGAGGTGCGTGCACGTGAGTACTATGAAAAACCGACAACTGAAAAAAAGCGTAAGAAGGCTGCGGCTCAAAAGCGTCATTATAAACGTATAATGCGCGATTCGAACCGTAGAATCCGTTACTACTAATCGTTGTTTAGTTTTAATTAAAGCTACTCAATGTGAGTAACAATTAAAAAAGCTCTAGATTTTATATCTAGGGCTTTTTTTATAACCTTGATCCGTCCTAAATATATGTATCTCCTTCCACACTTGTCATTCCCATTTGCACAATCTTTGCGAACGCGTAAAATAAAACCCTTAACCGCGACACTTAAACTTCGGAGAAGAAAATTATGAGAGTCAGACTTATTTTATTATTAGTATCATGCCTCATATTGGGCGCTTGCAGCTCTACGGGTGCAGGCATTCAAGCACGTAATGACTATGGCAATCAAATCTATGGCAGAGTGGGTTTTGGTCTCAATGTAGGGACTTAGAGAATACCAATACCCCCCCCCTAAAAATTAACTCTCTTTTTTATTAGATACAATAATAGCATTCGTAACTTTTATACTGGAAACGAGTCTTCCTGTATCCTCAGAGTAGATATTCACATCCCACACATGCGTTCGCCGACCTTTATGGATTAAATGAGCTTTTGCAATCACGGTATCGCCTAGCTTTGCGGCAGAAATATGGCTCGCACTAATCTGCATCCCTAAACAATGCTCGTCTTCCGGCAATAGTGCATATGAACCAATTCCCCCGATTGTTTCAGCAAGTGCGATAGTGGCACCGCCATGAAGATAACCAATTGTCTGCTGATGATTCTCTGTGACTGCCATTTGCGCTTCAGCATATTTTTCCTCAAGTGCGATGATATGAATCCCCAACGTTTTGATGAGATTCTTTCCCGGATAATCATTTATACTCGCTACTGTTCTTTCTCCGTGCATATTTTTCTTCTCCCCTTATTAATTGTTATAGTGTCTTTTGTAATCTCTTTATCGGCATTTTGGGCGATCTATAAATCAGTATCACTTGATAGAGCCACCCTTATCACCAGACTGTGAATTGCCTCAGCGATCAAAAATACAGAAGTATCCCTAAAAAAGGAAATACGCGGTATTTCCTTCTACTTTTACGATATAATGAACTATTATACTCTCATTTATATATGATCAAGGAAAGCCCCTAATGAATATCCAAATTTGGTCGGACTTCTCATGTCCCTTCTGTTATATCGGTAAACATAACTTAGAACAAGCAATTATGCTGCTGACTGAAGATGAAATGTCCAAGATCACTATGCAATATAGAAGCTTTGAGCTTGCGCCCGATGCACCACTCTTCACAGACCAATCATTAGACGAAGTCTTAGCCGAAAGATATCAAACAACAGTTGAAAAAGCGAAAGAATTGACAGTGAATGCCGCAGGCATGGCAGCAACCGTAGGTTTAACGATTAAAAATGAACTGATTAAGCCAACCAATACTTTTAAAGCACACCAACTGCTACACTATGTCGCCAATAAAGCTCCTGCAAAAATAAAAGCCTGCGCTGATCTTCTTTTTAAAGGTTATTTTGAAGATGGCATTAATCTCAGTGATGTAGTTGCACTCATTGAAATTGCTGATAAACTGCAACTTGACCTTACTGACGTTAAGAAAGCATTAGATGATGAAGCATATGTGAATGCCGTTCGTGATGATGAAGCAATTGCCCATCGTATCAATATTCAGAGCGTTCCTTTCTTTGTTATTGATAATGAAGTCGCGGTCCAAGGCGCACAAAAAGTTGAAGATTTTCATAGCTTCTTAGTAGAATATATTGCTGAGAAAGACAAGAAAAACGCTTAATATCTCATTCAAAACAAGGAGTTTCACATGGAATTAATTTTAATTGCAGGCCTTCTCGTGATTGCATTCATAGGCTATATTGCCTCTCTTTTTCTCCTCTCTAAAGATGGGGTGAGAAAGCTGTGGATGTCACTCATGTTATTTACCTTCATTGTTGCATTAGTGACACTCCTTGTCGTTCACCTTAATTCGGGGGTACTTGCGACAATTAAAGATATGGCACAGCTCTATTTCGCCTATTTTGTGATTATTGTACTTCTTGTTGTGGGTGTTATTAACCTATGGGTATTTAAATCAATTATCTGGAAAATTTTGACAAAAAAACCTATTTCTATCGATGAATAGATAGAAAAAAATAGACCGAACTAAAAAGTCAAAAAAAGTGATATGTAAAACATGATCTCAAGCTGAGCCTGTCTCAGCTTTTCTTTTTTACTGAAAACAGTAATACTTCCCTTTAAATCACTCAACTATTCATGCAATAAATAATGTACGAGAAAACCCTGCCTTAGACAGGTAGACATTGAGTGATACCATAAACAAAACTATAATGATGAGTCGAAATGTTTTATATACAAAGTAGGAGTTTATGAGTAAACATCAAAATGAACAGATCCAAAAACCCTCTCCTTATTTTTCCTTCGGGTTTACGGGTCGTATTGGGCGACTTGAATTTGCCAATCGATTTACAACCTATCTTGTGCTTGCGGTATCAATCTATCTTATCTATTTTTATGCCATAGAAGATGGCTTATTTACGCTAACAGAGACCTATGATAAGTCCATTGATATGACTAAGACACTCGTAAGAATTATTTTTCATGCGGGATTTATCACGGCTGTCATCTTATTAAATCTCCGTGCTGTTATCATGAGACTACATGATATTAGCCTATCAGGTTGGTGGTCTTGCTTAATTTTCTTTCTACCCTATGCTATTGAGTTCATTATCATCAATATCCCCATGACCATGAATCAGACGCTCTACTATACGCTGTTTCTAATCTTATTCTCAATAGCCCAGCTTATTCGTATTTTTCCATTCGTAATGCCGGGAAGCAAGATTCTCAATAGCTATGGCCCACCGACAAAACAAGGTAAGCCCTTTGGTCTTATCCTTCTTATCATCTTAGCATCGACGGGTAGCTACTTTATCTATCAATCAATTACACTGCAGTCGGTTTCCATCGCTTTTATCTCCAATTTATAGATAGAGATAACGATACTCTTGAATGCATGAAGAATATTTGCAAAAGCTAAAAAAAAGAAAATAGAGATCAAAATGCCATAGTACTCAACATACTACGGCATTTTTTTTGACAATCCATAACCATCTCTGATCATGTGAATTTCTACGTATTAAGTTTTGTATTTTGAATTATACTTTACGCTTCTCAAGCCTTTTTTTAATCAAGAAACCAATATAAAGTAAGACAATCCAAACAGGAATGACGATCACAGCATAGACCATGTTCCCCGATTGCGTCATCATCACTAATAACAATACTAAAAACCCTAACGCGAAGAAATTACTGAAAGGATAAAAGGGGACTTTAAATGTCAGCTCTTCCAAATCTACCTGCTTTCTAAACCTATACTGCACAATCACTATTAAGCCCCATGTGATCGTTGCTGCCGCAACTGCTAACGACATAATGCGCATAAAGGCGCCTTCAGGCACTAAGAAGTTGATAATAACGGCCACTAAAGTACATAACGATGAGAACAAAATCGCAACAAAGGGGGCGGAATTACGATTCAGCTTCATAAAGAATTTAGGGGCATTTCCCTGCTCTGCCAAACCAAACAACATACGGCCATTGCTATAAATTCCACTGTTATAAACAGAAATTGCAGCTGATAATACAACAATATTGAAGAATGTTGCCGGGATATTAATCTCACCAAGCGGCGTATTCACAATACCAAATCCCATCTCTTTAAAGATAATGACAAAAGGACTGCCATCGGTACCAATCTCATTCCACGGATGCAAAATCATTAAAACCGCTATAGATAGTACATAAAACAGTAAAATTCGCCAAATCACTTGTTTAATGGCTTTCGGGATTGACTTTTTAGGGTTATCAGCCTCTCCTGCCGTGATGCCAATGAGTTCTGTTCCGCCAAATGAGAACATGACTATGACTAGCGACAGTAAGAACTCTTTCACCCCAAATGGGAAGAATCCACCATGCGCCCAAAGATTAGAGATACTCGCGCCAGATGAGCCTGTCATGATGAGGTACGCACCCAATGCAATCAAAAGGATTATGGCTAAAACTTTAATCAAGGCAAACCAAAACTCAAACTCACCATAAATACGGATTGAAAAAAGATTAATAATGGTAATAATAACCAATACCGAGAGTGATGAGACCCACATCGGAATCTCCGGGAACCACATTTGAATATAGATCCCCACCACCGATAGCTCAGCCATACTCACTAGGATATAGAGAAACCAATAATTCCAGCCCGCCAAAAAGCCCGGGAATTCCCCCCAGTATTTATAAGAAAAATGACTAAATGCACCTGCAACAGGTTCATGTGTCGACATTTCCCCCATCATTGTCATGATGAGATAAATCACAAATCCACCCAATAAATAAGCTAATAAAATAGCCGGGCCTACTAATGCAATTGACTCAGCAGAGCCATAAAACAGCCCCGTTCCAATTGCACCGCCAAGGGCAATCATCTGTATATGACGATTCTTAAGCCCCCGTTTTAACTTTGCTTCTGTTCCTTTTTCAACGGACATGATGTACTCGCTCATGAAAATAGTAATATTTGAAATGTGTAATAATCACAATAATGTATCGATACCTACTTGCACCCGACCATCCGCCAATTTTTGACACAATCAGCTAAATTATCAGATAAAAGCAATCGAATTTCGGGCTGAAATCACCCTATTTCAGTGACACTACAGTATAACAACTTTAATCATTGATGCAGAAAAACCTTCTTTCCATTATAATTATGATCACCAAGCACAATTCAAAAAAAGGATTCTATAATATGATTGGCATTATCGGCGCTATGGAGCAAGAAATTACCCCCCTTGCACAGATGATACAAAACCCCATCAGCAAATCCATTGCCGGTGTGACCTTTATTGAAGGAGAGCTTCAAGGGCATCATGTGGTTCTACTACGTTCAGGCGTTGGTAAAGTGCAAGCCTCAATGGCAACGACATTACTTCATGAACATTACCATCCGACACAAATTATAAATATCGGCTCTGCGGGCGGATTAATCTCTGGCATGAATATTGGCGATATTATTATCTCAGATGAAACAGGCCATCATGATGTTGATCTCTCCCCGATTGGCCTTGAGATCGGCATGCTGCCTAATCTTCCCAAGACATTTGCATCTGATCCAGAATTAATTTCTCGCGTCAGCACTGTCTTAACCGCGCTCAAGATCAATTCTAAAATCGGTATGATCGCCACAGGTGATGCTTTTATTGCAGATCAATCACGTGTTGAAGCGATTAAAAAAGTTTTTCCAAATGTGATGGCTGTCGAGATGGAGGCCGCGGCAATAGCCCAAGTTGCCTATTTATATGGTACGCCGTTTATTGTGATCCGCGCCCTTTCTGATCTTCCTGATAAAGAGATGCCAATGAGCTTTGTCGAATATCTCGACTTTGCCGCCAAAAACTCAACTGAAATGGTATTAAAACTACTTGGGTCTCTTAAAAACTCGTAATGTATATATAATCGGCCGATGAAGAGGATCTAACTATAACCAGTAAAACTATATCAGCGGCTGATAATTTATAGTGCTGCACTTTCATCTTCTAACTGTCTTACCCTATGCCTGACTTGATGCAAGGCTTCGATTATCTGCATTTATTATTTACTATGCATTGATATATTAAATACATTATTAATGTAATATATCAATTTAAATGATACGATAATAGTACGTTCAGCATTGTAGTATGAGTGGTTTTCAAGCACTCTAATCAAAATTGATGCCTTATCACAATAAATATATTAATAATTTTAAACTTGATTTTTTTAACCCAAAGAATCGAGTACCGACTATATTATACAATTACATATCTTCTTCTCTAAGCAGACACCCTTCAATCAATAGGGCTTATTAAGAATATATTCACAATCCTATTAGGAGCTTATATATGTTCATCTCCCAAGCTGAAATTGATCAACTCATTAAAGAAGACTTATCATCTATAGATCTTACCTCTTCTCTTTTGCATGTTGGTACACAACCCACGAAGATTATATTAAAGAGCCAAGAAATCGGCATTGTAGCGGGAATTTCGATTGTTGAGAAAATATTCACAACGCTTGGCATCACTGTCGTCAGAACAAAAGCAGATGGAGATCCTGTGTATGCCGGCGACGATATTATCAGCGCGACTGGTCCTGCGGATATGATTCACAAGGCTTGGCTTGTCGTACATAATGTGCTTGGTTACTGTTGTGGCGTTGCCTCTTATACCCGTAAAATGGTGGATATGTGTGAAGCCCATACCCCGAGTGTTGGCCTATCACTGAACCGCAAACATATCCCGGGAACAAAGGCGCTTGTAATATCTGCTGTTATTGCGGGTGGTGCTATTCCACATAGATTAGGATTGTCAGAATCAATCCTTATCTTTAAAGAACATTATCAATTCTTCTCGGGCAATACAAACCTTGCCGATAATATTGCGAATATGAAACATCTAACATATGGGAAAAAGATTCTTGTCGATTCAAGATCCGCTCGCTCTCTAGAAGCCGCCCCTCAACTTGCAAGAGCTGGCGCTGATATCATACAATTTCATAATATCCCGGCAAAAGAATTAAAACCCGTTATTCGTGAACTTCGCCGCGATTTTCCTAAATTAGGGTTATTTATTAATGGTTATATTGATCTTACAAATATTCAAGAATATATAGACTCAGGTATTGATACTATTGTGACTTCTTCTCCCTATTTTGCGCGCCCTCTCGATATTGTCGTAGAGATTAAAGAGATCCCACCTCATTAGCACTACCTGTCTTCTCATTTGTAGCTACATTCTATTTATACCAGCTCAATAGCGCCCAAATACGGTCTACTGTGTTAAGGGGCATCAAATTATCGGAATTCCCCTTGTAATATTCTCGCAATAGCTCTATCTCCGTATCTGTTAGGCTGCCTATAATCGACTCTGCAGCTTCTATAAAACCACTTTCATCATAGATGTGCGTTTGTGGAGAATGATCGCTCTGGATAAAATCCACTGTTACTAAATAACCTTGCTGATGCAGAATATTGACCGCGTAGATATAGCTTGGAAAACGTAGGAGATGATCTCTATTGAGGAGCTTGTATAGTGCTCGATTTAAAAACTCTCTATCTACAAGCATTGTCATATAGACTGCTTTGCGCGCCTTTTGATTTAAGTGATCTAACGCTTGCGCAATATTTGGCACCATCGATGATCGCGATGAAATACAAATATCGCATTGCGGTACTTCGTCCCATGATTCATACCAAGACTTTAAAAGTGTTTCATAATTATCAATGTTGAAGCTATTCGCGGATTCCGCAAAAAGCGCGAGCATTTTTTCACTAAAGTCTAGGCCGTATACTTGCTTTACCTTTGGTGCTAATTGCAATGTAAGATGACCAGCACCGCAGCCAACATCTAAAATGGTATCTGTAGACTCCACTGCTATTTTATCGATTAATGCGGACAAATAATGGTTCTCTGCCATCTGAGATAAGGATACTCCCGCAGCCCTTAATTGCTCAGCCCTATCATCCCAAAAGGCAGGAGTAGATATCGATCGATTGGCTTGTTTAAAATGTCTTTGATAAATATCACCAAAGTTAATATCCGCAAGCGTCTCTATTTTTGCCATCTTTATCATTCTCCATTTATTTTCACTAATCTCGCCCAATACTTATCATTACAGACTATCATCCATAAATATAACATGAATCATCTCCTCAGCTTTACAGCCTTTTACCTTTGTCAACGATTAGAAGTAATTAACCAGATACGATCCAAAAGATACGGAAAACAAGTCATAAAAAGCCGATCAATACTACAATTATTGATCGGCTTTTATAAATTAGAATCTCAGACTAATCAATCATACAAGTGATTCACAGAAGTGAATTACTAATGCATCAAATGATTATAGTGCTGCTAAGATTTCATTAAACGTTGCGCTAGGACGCATTGCTTTTGCTACCTTTGCATCTACAGGGCGATAGTAACCCCCGATATCTTGGGCTTTTCCTTGAGCAGCAATCAATTCTTCATTGATTTTTGCTTCATTAGTGCTTAATGCATTATAAACTTTCTCAAATGTTGCTTTTAATGCCGCATCTTCATTTTGGTTCGCCAATGCTTCTGCCCAATAGAGTGCGAGATAGAAGTGTGAACCACGATTGTCAATTTGTCCGACTTTTCTTGCAGGTGAACGATCTTCTTTTAAGAATTTTGTATTTGCAAGATCCAGCATCTCTCCTAAGAGAAGTGCTTTTTCATTGTTTTGTGTACGACCTAAGTGCTTCAATGACTCCGCTAATGCCAAGAATTCTCCTAATGAGTCCCAACGTAAATAGCCCTCTGTCGTAAACTGCTCGACATGCTTCGGTGCTGAACCGCCTGCGCCCGTTTCAAACAAACCACCCCCTTTCATCAAAGGAACAATCGAGAGCATTTTCGCAGATGTGCCGAGTTCAAGAATGGGGAACAAGTCAGTGAGGTAATCCCGTAATACGTTACCTGTCACAGAGATTGTATCTTTACCTTCACGAATACGCGCTAATGTATATTTCGTTGCTTCGATCGGATTCATAATCTGGATATCAAGACCGTTTGTATCATGATCTTTCAGATAAGTTTTGACTTTTTTGATCATCTCACGATCATGCGCGCGATTTTCATCTAACCAGAAAACTGCAGGTGTATTTGAAAGACGGGCACGAGTAACAGCCAACTTCACCCAATCTTGAATCGGTGCATCTTTCACCTGGCACATTCTGAAGATGTCACCCGCTTCAACGGCTTGACTCATTAATACCGAACCATCTTTGGCGATGACTTCAATCACGCCACTTTCAGACGCTTGGAATGTTTTATCATGCGAACCGTATTCTTCTGCTTTTTGCGCCATTAACCCTACATTCGGAACCGTTCCCATTGTCTTAGGATCTAATGCACCATTTTCAATACAATCTTCAACGGTCGCTGCAAACACACCGGAGTAACTACGATCAGGAATAATCGCAATCGTATCTTCTGTTTGATTATCCTTATTCCACATTTTTCCGCCCGCACGAATCATTGCCGGCATTGAAGCATCGACGATAACATCTGATGGCACATGTAGATTAGTGATGCCCTTATCAGAATCCACCATCGCAATGCGTGGTCCTGCTGCAATAGCAGCATCAATAGCCGCTAATACTTCCGCTTCTTGTGCGTGACCTTTTACTTTTGCATAGATGTCCCCTAAACCATTGCGAGTATCGACACCGAGCGCTTTAAAGAGATCTGCGTATTGCGTAAAAAGATCCGCAAAATAGACTTCTACAATCGCACCAAACATGATTGGATCAGAGACCTTCATCATCGTTGCTTTAAGATGCGCTGAGAGCAGTACATCTTTCTCTTTAGCCTCTTTAATCGCTTGTGCAACAAATGCTTTGAGTTTATGAAGATTCATCACTGAAGAATCAATGATTTCACCGGCTTGTAGTGCTGCAAAATCTTTTAAAGTTGTTTCTGCATTTGCACCTTTAAATACAATTTTATATTCCGTTGCCGTAGGGATTGTTACTGATTGCTCTGTCCCGTAAAAATCGCCCTCACTCATGGTTGCGACTTTTGTCTTAGAATCTTGTTTCCACTCCCCCATTGAGTGCGGGTTGTTACGTGCAAACTCTTTAATTGCCATTGGTGCACGGCGATCTGAATTCCCTTCACGTAATACAGGGTTTACAGCTGAACCTAACACGCGTGAATAGCGCTTTTTAATATCCGCTTCTGCATCATTCTTAGCTTCTTCTGGGAAATCAGGAATCGCAAAACCCGCATTCTGAAGCTCAGTAATCGCTCGCTTTAGCTGTGGGATTGAGGCAGAGATATTCGGTAACTTGATAATATTAGTTGCAGAATCTTGTGTTAAACGCCCTAGTTCTGAAAGCGCATCCTCTACACGTTGATCTTCTGATAAAAGCTCAGGAAAGAGCGACAATATGCGGCCCGTAAGTGAGATATCTTTAACTTCAATATCTATTTCCGCAGGTGTTGTAAATGCTTCAACAATCGGAAGAAATGAGTAAGTTGCAAGTGCTGGTGCTTCATCTGTTTTAGTGTAGAAAATCTTCGATTTTGCCATGAATCTTCATCCTTATGAGATAAGTGTATATATTTAAAATGCATCAACTACGAGAATAAATCTCAAACTAATTTTTTTTGATTATTACCAATCACACTAATCCACCATGCTTATAACATCTTGAAAGTCCCTGAAAATATAAGGAAAACCTTAAAAGGGAGATGATTTAACGCGAGTAATTATCAATAACCTCTAGCAGTATATAAGAGATGAACTCCGTTAAGCAAATTACGACTTCTTAAGGTGCTAGATATCTAATATAACAATATGTTAGATATAAATATGAGAGAAAAGCAAACATAAAAATACCCCCTCCATTCAAACATAGAGAAGGTATATCCATAAATTATGATGAATAAGGCTATCTGATGCACTAAACTGATATTGCTAAACAGCCCTAAATACGATCTATTGCCTGAGACTCACTGTTTTAGATAACAGATCGTTTTCACACTATCAGGGCTATTGAGCATTTTCTATCCGCATAGACCCATATACTTCTAAGGCATCAAAATAGCGCAGATCTTCATGCGCAAGCATTAT
>CANRON010000039.1 GCA_947632245.1 uncultured Ignatzschineria sp.
AGACCTTCTTGCGGTGGCTTATTATAATAAGGCGCGACTAACAGACAAGCATCCGCACCATCTTCTGCTGCCCAATGCGTCAATCTCACAGCCTCTTCCGTAGAATTACCCCCCGTTCCCGCAATCACAGGAACACGTCCACGCACATACTGTACTACGCGTTTGACGACTTCTCGGTGCTCTTCAAAGTTAATCGTTGCCGACTCCCCTGTTGTGCCGACGGCAACTATCGCATCTGTTTTATTTTCAATGTGAAACTCAACGAGCTTTTCAAATGAGTCATAATCAATACGACCATCAGGAAACATCGGGGTTACAATCGCAACAATACTTCCACCAAACATAATAATCTCTCCTTAAATAATTCTACGGTATTTTAAATTCTATTTATCAGATCTATTTTAATATTACTGATACAGGCGCATGATCCGATGGGCGCTCTAACGCTCTATAGCTTAGATGGACGTTTGATCCCACAAATCGTCTGCTCAATACTCTTGATAGTAATAGATGATCAATACGAATACCACTGTTTTTCTCAAACCCGCCCTGACGATAATCCCACCAAGTGAATAATCCTCTCGGCTGAGCTTCTAGTCGAAGTCCATCGACTAACCCTAAATCCAGTAAGTCAAAAAATGCCGCTCTCTCTGCATCTGTACATAAAATCTTGCCTGTCCAACTCGCAGGATTATGAACATCGTCATCCGTCGGCGCAATATTATAATCGCCAATTACAATTAACTCCGGATATAAGGCAAGCTGCTCACTAATAAAACGCTTAAAATGCATTAACCAGTTTAACTTATATTGATATTTATCAGAATCAGGACTCTGTCCATTTGGTACATAAGCATTCATCACTCGAATACCCGCAATAGTTCCTGTAATCACTCGCTTTTCACTATCTTCAAATCCTGGTATATCCAGAATTACATCGGTAATAGGTATTTTTGAAATTAAAGCAACCCCATTGTATGTCGGCTGCCCATTAACTACAGCATGATAGCCAAGCGCTTCAACTTCAGTGATGGGGAACTTATCCGTTGTACATTTCAATTCTTGTAGACCCACAACATCCGGCGCTACTTCTTGTAAAAACTGGGTTAAATGTGTTAATCGTACGTTGACAGAATTCACATTCCAAGTTGTTATTTTCATTCTCTTTTCCAATATTTCGATGCCAATCATAATGATTAATCTCTCTATTCTACGGAACTCTCAGCCAAAGAGAAAGGGTGTAAAATAATACGCCCTTTTTTCTTTCACAATACTTTAATTATAATTGCGCATTTTTTAAAAAAATTAGTGTAGAATACCTCTTTACAACACGGAAAATTTAAGGAGTTAGCATGCCTGCTGATAGGATTCATTCCATTTTAAATCTCATTCAAGAAAATGGAATATTATTCATCGATCTTCGTCTCACAGACATGATCGGACAAGAACATCACTTTACAATCCCAGCACGACAGGCAAATCAAGAACTCTTTACACAAGGAAAATTCTTCGATGGTTCCAGCTTTAAAGGGTGGAAACAAACTGAATGTTCGGACATGATTCTACTTCCTAGAACAGAAACCGCTTTCATTGACCCTATCGCAAAGTACCCAACGCTGGTATTCGTATGTGATGTTCTAGAACCCGATACAATGGATTACTATGATCGTGATCCACGTGCCCTCGCGAAACGTGCCGAAAAGCATCTTCAAGCCCTCGGTGTTGCAGACTCTGCTTTTTTTGGCCCTGAAAATGAATTTTTCATTTTTGATAGCGTCCAATATAGCACTTCACCTAATCAGATGAGCTACGCGCTCGAATCAAAAACCGCCTATTGGGACTCGAATAATCCTGAATCAATTTCAGGACACTATGCGGAAAAGCAAGGGGGCTACTCACCACTACAGCCTGTAGATAAGTTACATGATGTCCGTAACGAGATTGTTCTCAATGCTGAAAAATCTGGCTTAGAAGTAGAAATTCACCATAGAGAAGTTGCATCTGCTGGTCAGTGCGAAATTGGTGTTAAATTTAATACGTTAGTGAATAAAGCGGATGAAGTACAACGCCTCAAATATATTACCAAAGCAACGGCGGACCTCTGCGGCAAAAGCGCAACCTTCTTACCAAAACCCTACTTTGGCGAGAGTGGATCAGGGATGCATGTTCATATCTCACTATTTAATGAAGGTACTAATATTTTCTGTGGTAATGAATATAGCAACCTATCAGAAACAGCACTATTTTTTATCGGCGGAATCATAAAGCATGCGCGCGCACTGAATGCATTTACAAATGCGTCTACAAATAGCTATAAACGCTTAGTGCCACATTATGAAGCGCCTGTTTTACTCGCCTACTCTGCAAAAAATAGAACAGCATCTATTCGTATTCCTTACGTTGCCCATGAAAAGGCACGCCGCATTGAAGTCCGCTTCCCTGATGCAACTGCAAACCCATACTTTGCATTCTCTGCGCTCTTAATGGCAGGACTTGATGGCATTGAAAATAAAATCCACCCAGGGCCTGCTGCTGATGAGAACCTATATGATCTCTCAAGCGATCTATTAAAACAGATTCCAAAAGTGTGCAGAAATCTTGATGAGGCATTAATCGCACTCGATCAAGACCGCGAATTTCTCCTAAAGGGCGGCGTTTTTAACAATAGCGTGATCGATTCTTATATTGCATTGAAGCAAAATGAGATTAACCAAGTTGCAGAAACCCCCCATCCTATGGAGTATAAACTTTACTACTCTATCTAAAGATTAGTAATCCTTACACCTCCTAACATATAGGCTATATGCGTTATACCAGCAGATAACTATCAACAATTAAAAAGGCAACCATTATCATAATGGTTGCCTTTTTAATATGAAAATATTGATACTACTTATGAACCTTTTCATTTGCTTGAATACGGTCATAGACCTCTTCTCTATAGATCTTGACTTCTTTGGGCGCTTCGATGCCAATGCGTATTTGACTCCCATTGAATTCTAGAATAGTTATCGTTATATCATCATTAATCACCAGTTTTTCACCGGGTCTTCTAGCTAGAATTAACAAAGCAATCCCTCCAATATTGATTCTGTGGTCTCAGTTCCTTTCCCCTAATCCTCGATACAGATTAAGTATAGACTCTTAAACTTTATAACATAATGTTTTAGAAGTCAATTTAAGTAAATAATAACCATTATTATTTACTTAATATCTACTTAACATTCAAAAGCTTACGGCGCTTTTCCGTTCTACTCAAAGATTGTTGCAGACGCCACTGCGCTATCTTTAAGTGATCCCCTGAAAATAATACTTCAGGCACTTCTAACCCATTAATCTCACGCGGCCGAGTATAATGCGGATGATCTAATAGATCCCCCTCACTAAAGGAGTCATTTAAATGAGACTCTGCATTTGAAATCGCATTCGGTAAAATCCGTACAATGCTATCAATTAACACTCCCGCAGCCAACTCTCCACCCGAAAGAACATAATCACCAATAGAAAGCTCTAAATCGATCTCTGTATCGATGATTCTTTGATCAACACCCTCATAACGCCCACAGAGAATAACAATATGCTCTGCTTGGCTTAAATCACGTACTCGTGCCTGCTTTAAGACCTCACCTTGCGGTGACATATAGATTCGAAATCCACGACTCCCCCGATGCACTGTAATCGCATCTAATGTTTGCTTTAAAGGCGCATACATCATCACCATACCCGGCCCGCCACCAAAAGGCCTTGCATCCACAGTATGATGCTTATCGATAGAATAAGCTCTCGGATTCCAAAAACGTAATTCAAAAAGGTCGGCATCATGCGCTCGGCTGACAACACCATCCTCGATAATCGGCTGGATAATCTCCGGTATTAGCGCAATCACATCGATAATAAGCTTACTCTTCATCCCAATCAACCCGAATGAATCCTGCCTCAATATTAATCTCCATCACAATATACTCAAGCGAAAATGGAATTAATATCTCTCCTTTAGAACCCTTTACAGCAATCACATCATTTGCACCGGTTTCAAAGATATCATCTACAATTCCTAGCTCAATATCATCCTGATTGATTACCTTTAAACCATAAAGATCAACCCAATAGATATCCCCATCTTTCAATTCAGGCATATCTGAGCGATGAATATAGAGTTCTGTCCCCAATAGTGGCTCCACGGAATCACGCGTATCATATCCTTTAAACTTTAAGAGAACATGCTTACTATGCTGCTGGCCTGCCTCAACATCTAAGGTTTTATAACCCCCTTGATGTTTGATGTAAAACTGCTTATACACCAAAATACCTTCTCTCGGTCTTGTCTCAGAGAAGACCTTAATAAAGCCTTTCACACCATGAAAGCCATTAATTTTACCTATTACAATCTTTTCATCACTCATATATAATCCTCTATATCAAAAAAGCCACCTTACAATGTGTAAGATGGCTCTGATTTCTATACTACTAGCAATTAAGCTTTAGCAGCGGCTCTGTTTGCTTCTCTAATTAAAGATGCAACACGCTCAGAAGGTTGTGCTCCTACTCCTACCCAGTAATCTACACGATCTTGAGCAAGTTCTAAACGTTTCTCTCCACCTTTTGCGATGGGATTAAAAAAGCCAAGACGCTCAATGTATTTACCAGTTACAGAGTTTCTTTGATCCGCAACAACGATTTGGTAGAAAGGACGCTTTTTTGAGCCCCCACGAGCTAGACGAATTGTAACCATAAAAATTTATATCCTATATTCAACTATAATCCAAAACTTTTTTATATTACCTAGAGACACGTTATTCAATATAAAATCGTAAACCACAAACTATACTCCAATTTTTAAAAAATTGGAAGTATAAACTATAAAATTTAATTCCAAGCAGGCACTGTAAAAGTTACAGGTGATGTCTCTGCCTCTTCATAGGTTACAAGCTCGTAGGCTGATGGATCCTTAACAAGCTCACGAATAAGCATGTTGTTCATCATATGCCCTGCTTTATAACCCACAAATTCTCCAATAATAGGGTGGCCTAAAACATATAGATCACCTACAGCATCTAATACTTTATGTCGAACAAACTCATCTTCATAACGAAGTCCATCGCTATTTAATATTCTATAGTCGTCAACAACGATGGCATTATCCATGCTACCGCCAAGTGCTAAATTTAATTCCCGCATCAATTCAAGATCTTTCATAAACCCAAAAGTTCTTGCACGTGCTATTTCTTCAATGTAGTACTGACTTGAAAATTCACAGCGATGCTGTGGATTCGTCTTATCAAGTACTGCATGATCAAATTTAATTGTAAAATCTAATCTAAAACCATTATACGGCAGCAATTTCGCAATCTTATCTTCATGCTTGTATGTCACCGGCTTTTTGATCTTAATAAATTTCTTTGCTGCATTTTGTTCCTGAACGCCCGCAGATTGAATGAGATACACAAAAGGTGCAGAACTACCATCCATTATCGGAATTTCAGGCGCACTCACTTCAACAATAATATTATCAATCCCAAGACCACATAGTGCTGACATGAGATGCTCAATTGTTGAGATCGTCACTTCAGGTGCCTCAGGAGAAGCTATCATCGTTGCTAATTGAGTGCTGACAACAGAATCTGCCTGAATTTTAATATCAGGAGAAGGTACGTCTGTTCTTCTAAAAACAATACCGGTATCTATTCCTGCAGGTCTGAGTGTTAAATAAACCTTTTTACCGGAATGAAGACCAATACCCGTTGTCTGCACTAAACTTTTAATCGTTCTCTGTTTTAACATATCTTTAACTTAGTTACCCCTCGTTTAAGAGTTTTTTCTCAGAAATGCAGGAATATCCAGATAACCCGATGATTGAGTAGCAGCGGGTTTCGCTTGCTCACGTACAGTGTCTGTCTGCGTATTCGCAACTTTAGGCGTTCTTCCTAAAAGCTGATCCGCGATACTGCCTCTGTCAACAGGCGCAAGATATTCTCCTAATCCTGTAGCAACTAGTGTTACACGGATATTATCACCCATCTCTTCATCGATTACAGCACCAAATACTACCGTCGTATCATCATTGGCATTGTCTGCAATAATGGCACCGATCTCATGAAGATCGCCGATACTTAATTTTGCGCCACCAGAGATATTCACAAGAACCCCTTTCGCGCCCGACAGACTCACCTCTTCTAGAAGGGGTGATGAAATTGCCTGTTGAATCGCCTCTCTTGCAGCATTATCTCCCGATGAAAGACCCACGCCCATCATTGCAAGCCCCTGCTGCTTCATGACAGTTTTAACATCATTAAAGTCTAGGTTAATAATCCCCGGCTTAATAATGCTGTCGGTAATTCCCTGAACTGCATTAAATAGTACATTATTCGCCGCACTAAATGCATCATAAAGGCTAACACCCTTGCCTAACACACTCATTAAACGATCATTGGGAATCGTAATCAATGAATCTACTTGTTGCGCAAGCAATTTTAATCCTTGGTTTGCCGCATGATCGCGTTTCTTCCCTTCCATTGAAAAGGGTCTAGAAACGACCGCAACCGTTAAAATACCTAATTCTTTCGCGATTTCAGCCACTATTGGTGCCGCACCCGTACCGGTACCACCCCCCATTCCCGCGGCGATAAAGATCATATCAGCGCCCATAAGCTCAGCCTTGATATGCTCTTTTGTCTCTTCCGCAGCTTGTCGACCAACTTCAGGGTTTGCACCCGCACCAAGACCTCGCGTTAATGCTTCTCCTAATTGGATCCGAACGTCCGCTTTTGCTTCTCGCAAATCTTGCGCATCCGTATTTGCAGCGATAAACGTAACCCCTGTCAAACCGGAGTTCACCATATGAGTAATCGCATTACCACCAGCGCCACCCACGCCTATTACTTTAATAATAGGGCCATGCTCGTTTATATCTTGCTGCAGTTCAAATATGGACATTATTAATCCTCATTTATATTCGATATTCTTATATTCTTGTAATCATTCCCGAAATGTTATTATAACATTCCCGTGATTTTCCTAAACATATTACTAAAAAAGTTACCCTTTGGCATTGTTTTTTGTAACTCTTTTTGCCAAACACCCCCAATTTCATGGGATGCAAGCAAGCCGATGACCGTTGCATGCTCCGGAGTAAGCCCGTTCCCCTCAAGGTAGCGAGCGTTCAGAGGCACACCAATACGGCAGTTCTTTTCCATAATCTCCGCTGCAAGCTCCGTGCAACCCGGAATTATACTACCACCACCCGTTAAAACAACGCCGGCATCATGAGTTTGAAAAACATTCGCCTCTTCGATTTTAAAGCGTACAAATTCAAAAATCTCACGATATCTCGCTTCAATAATCGAAGAGAGTTCTCTGCGTGACATCGAGCGACTTTCTGATTGGTTGGTGATCACTGGTAACGGAAAGTTTTCATCATACCCACTCATATAGCCAAGACAACCACCATGCTCTATCTTGATATTCTCTGCTACCTGTGTTGAAAAGCGCTTCACTTTTGCAATATCAGAAGTCACATCATCGCCACCGAGCGGAACAGATGCATGATAAACCACTACGCCCCCCTGGTATACAACAATATCTGTAACCCCTGCCCCTATATCAATCAGGGTCACTCCTCGTTGCATCTCATCATCCGTTAACACACTAATTGATGACGCCAGTCCCTCATAGATGATGTTATCGATTTTCACATCATGCTCTGTAATGCAATGCGTAATATTTAAAATTTCATTCGTCGCCGCAGTAACAAGATGCGCTATCAAAGAGAATTTAACGCCAGAGAGATCTATTGCGTTTTCTACAGGCTGCCCACCATCCACAATATATTTTTGCGGTAAAACATGGAGCACACTTTCGCCCACATCTAACTTAATTTTGCCAGCCTCTTGATAGATCCGTTCGTTATCTTTTTCCGTAAACCGCTCCCCAGAAATTGTCACGACCCCATTATTGCTTCTACTTCGGATATGTGCGCCCGTAATGGATGTCGATACGGATAACACCTTCACATTTTCTTCACGTTCAAACTCTTCGATCATGTCATGAACAATATTTGAAATTGGCGCAATATTTGTAATTACACCTCGTCTTATTCCCCGCGAAGGCTTTGAGATCATCTTAATGACCTCAATCGTCCCATCTCCTCGAATCTCAGCTATCATTCCGACAACTTTATGAGTCCCGATATCAATGCAAACGCCTACCGATGTTGCTGTATCCGTCATTTTAATTGCACCTTATCTATTTATTCTCAACCATAACTACTATTGAATATCTTGTTTCCATTTTACTGAAAAGCCATTGCGATACCTAAAGTCTATATACTGAATTCGATCTAACACATCTTGATCGGGAAACTGCCTTAAAAACATCTGCAGCCTTTGATTAAAATCCTCTGTCCCTAGAATTAAATTCAAATTGTTATCTAACAGTATAGTCCAAGATCCTGTTTCATCTAGTATCACTTCTTTCACCTTAAAACCGCTGCTTGCTAACATCTCTCGCGCTAATTCATAGGTCTTTAAAACCTCTTTTGGTTTGTCAGCTGGCCCTGAAAGATAAACCCATGGACGATTAGGGATAAACGAGGGGGTAAAAACATTCCCCTCTTCATCAACCATATCCGTCTCATTCCAAATCGCAACCGGGGCCTCTTCTTCAATGTAGATCTCAAGTTCATGAAGCCATTTCCGTTTCAATGAGACAGTTTTCACCCAACTTTCTGCCAAAATACTGTCTTGGTATCCCTGCATATCGAGCCCAATCAAGTTTCCCCCTACCGCATCTTGAATCAAAGCATTGATTCTCTCCTCAGGTAGGTACTCGATCTCCCCATAGACAGTCACAGTCTCTATTTTAAAGAAAGTATTGTTTTCTTTTAAATATTGCCAACCATAATAGGGTCCCACAAAGATAACCCCTAGTAAGCAGATTAATAAAAGCGTTCGGATAATTCGATAAATAGCCCGCCAAAGTTTGCCCCATTGAAAAGGCTTCTTTTGAATGACACCTGTTCGCTGGCGGTTAACCGCTCTTTTCGACCTATAGTTGATCCCAGGGGATTTCTTTAATCTTTTCAAGTAAATAAAACCAATTATATATTAATATAAAGCATATTATAAAGATCTAACAGATCCTTCAAGTATCCGCCAACATAACTCATCAAAACTCAATCCCGCGGTCTTCGCAGCAAGCGGCACTAAAGAGTGATTTGTCATTCCAGGAACAGTATTAATCTCTAACAGCCACGGATTGTTCTCCGCATCCACGACAAAATCGACACGCCCCCAACCACTCGCGCCTAATGACTTAAATGCCGACTCACACAGAGTCCTAAAACGCATTTCATCTTCCTCACTTAAACCTGCAGGACAGAAGTATCGCGTATCATCACGTAGATATTTAGCTTCATAATCATAAAATGCAAGATCTGTTTCCATACGAATAATAGGCAATGCGACGCCATCTAAAATCGCACAAGTATACTCGCCATTTCCGACAATCCAGTTTTCTGCAAATACAGGAGAATTAAATCCGCCAGCAGCTTCCCAAGCTTTTACAAAATCTGCCGCTTCATCGACGCGGCTCACACCAATACTTGAGCCCTCTTCAGCAGGCTTAACCGCAACAGGATATGTTAATTCACCCTTCAAGCGTTCCGCATCTGCAGAATCTTCAATAATATAAGACTCAAGCACCGGAAGGTTCAACGCACTCCAGATCTGCTTTGTCTTCAATTTATCCATACCGACACTGGATGCTAATACACCACTGCCCGTGTAGGGAATATTCAGATATTCAAGCGCCCCTTGCAGAACTCCATCCTCGCCCCCTCTTCCATGCAGGACAATAAAGACACGGTCAAAAGCTTCATCTTTCAAATACGTCAATAATTCTACTTCTTTTGTATCCACGCCATGCGCATCGATCTGTTGAGATTGGAGAGATTTTAATACCGCTTCCCCTGACCAGAGAGATACTTCTCGCTCAGATGAATGACCCCCATATACAACCGCAACTTTTCCAAATTGCTTTGGATCACTGATTTTTTTCATATTCGACATTAGAGCGCGCCTCCCTTATAGAAATTCATTGCAATACCGCCAATACTCCCCGCACCCATCATAACGATAAGATCGCCATCTTTCGCGATAGCTGCATATTTTGTTCGGATATTATCAATGCTACCCACATAGATTGATTGCTTCCCGCCGAGCGCTGCAACATCTGCTGCTAACTTTTCACCGCTAATACCGGGTATTTCTGGTTCACGAACCGAGTATATCTCTGTGATTAAAACAGTATCAATCTCTGAAAGCACTTCAATAAATTCATTATATAGTTCTGCCGTTCTTGAGTTGCGATGTGGCTGAAAAGCCACAATAATACGCTTCTCTGGGTAGGCCGTTGTCAGCGCTTCATACACAGCACGAATCTCCGTAGGGTGATGTCCATAATCTTCCATCACTTCCACAGATCCACCGGATGCAAGGGCAACTGTAGGATGGAACTGAAAACGTCGACCAATCCCTTTAAAGCGTCGAAGCGCACGGCGAATCGCAGGATGCGGAACACCTAAATCATTCGCAATCGCAATTGCGGCCAAGCTATTAAGTACACTATATTTACCAGGGAGGGCGACCGTAAATTCACTGACACCATGAGGCATTTTCACTTCAAATCGCGTCTCCATTCCAATAGATGTATAGCTCAATAGCTGGTAATCTGCGCCTTCAGCTTCCCCATAGGTAATGATCGGTCTATGAATGCGGGGAATTAAATTCGCCACTTCTTCATTGTCAATACAGAGTACAGCTAAACCATAAAATGGTAGTAAATGTAGGAAGTCTAAAAATGTTTTACGTAAATTCTCAATATCACCGCCATAGGTACTCATATGATCCTGATCGATATTCGTAATGATTGTAGACATCGGATGAAGGTGTAAAAATGACGCATCCGACTCATCTGCTTCAGCGACTAAATACTGACCTAAACCTAAACGTGCATTGACATTCGAGCTATTTAAACGCCCGCCAATGACATAAGTTGGATCTAATCCCGCCTCATCTAAAATAGATGCCAGTAAACTTGTCGTAGTTGTTTTCCCATGCGTTCCCGCAACCGCAATCCCAAATCGAAAACGCATCAACTCGCCTAGCATTTGCGCTCGCTGAATAATGGGAATATGCTCTTCTTTAGCACTAATTACTTCAGGGTTGTCTTCTTTCACTGCTGTAGAAATAACAACGACGTCTGCACCCACCACGTGCTCTTTTTCGTGCCCGATCCATACTAAAGCCCCTAAATCAATTAAGCGCTCAACAACAGGGGACTGTGCAATATCAGAGCCCGTTACTTCATAACCTAGGTTAATTAATACCTCAGCGATGCCGCACATCCCTGATCCGCCAATACCAATAAAATGAATTCGCTTTATACGGCGCATTTCAGAGGGACAAATATAACTTTTTTGATTCATGATTTTATAACCTTTTCAATTTCTGAAACAATGATATCCGTTGCTTCAGGCTTTGCTAAAATGTCTGTTTTCCCTGCCATCTCAATGGCCTTTTCGCGCGTAAAATCGCGAAGTAATAATTCAAGTTTCGAGAGTGATATCTCTTTTTCTGGGAAAAGATAAGCAGCCCCTATCTCTTTTAATGCCCAGGCATTTTTTGTTTGGTGATCATCCACGGCTTTTGCAAAAGGGATAAAGCAACTTGCAACATGCACCGCTAAAATCTCTGATACGGTCAACGCGCCCGCCCTACAAACAACTAAATCGGCCCAAGCATATGCTGCAACCATGTCATCGATGAAGGGCGTTAATGTATAGTTCCTTGTATTAAAGTTTAAATCATTCTTATGCGCCTCATAAAAATGCTTTCCCGTTTGATGCCATATCTCAAATTCCGATGATTGTTTTTGCTGTGAGAATGAGGCCATCAATTCATTTAAAACTCGCGCGCCTTGAGAGCCGCCTACCACCAAAATCCGAAGAGGAGAATCCCCCCTCGCAGCATATCGTTCTTGATAAGGGGCGATTGTCAACAACGCTTCTCTTACAGGATTACCAACGACAACCGATCTTGGTAATAATGTATTAAATGCCGCTAAATTACGTTTACTTATTTTAGCCAGCATCTTATTGACGAGCCCCGGCACAGCATTTTGCTCATGAATAATAATCGGTATCCCAAGCAACTTTGCAGCAATACCGCCCGGCGCTGCCGCAAACCCCCCAAACCCAACAACACACAGCGGCTTGACCTTTTTTAAAAAACGAAGCGCATCATATACAGCCCCTGTTAATCGAAAAGGGAGCATGAGCCATCCTTTTACCCCATTTCCCCGCAATCCTTTCATCGTCAATGAGTGTAGCGGAAAGCCATTTCTCGGCACTAAATCAATCTCAAGCCCATGTGCGCCTAGCCAGTAGATAGAATATCCTTTACTTTCGAGCGCTTTACCAACAGCAAGCCCTGGGAATATATGCCCCCCTGTTCCACCTGCCATAATCACAATGTTTTTTTGAGCCTGTTTCATGATTAGCCTACCTTCAATTTTATGTGAGATCGCGCAAGCTCATCATTCGCTCTATTTTCCTGATCGATCGTATATTGCACCCGTTCTTTCTCTTGAACCACGCGATCTACTTTAAAGAGCAATCCCATTGCAATCATCATCGTCACGATACTCGACCCTCCATAGCTCATCAATGGTAGCGTTAACCCTTTTGTCGGTAATAATCCCGAAGCAACGCACATATGAATAAGCGCCTGTGTCCCGATCCATAACCCCATACCATAAGAGACATAAGCGGCAAAAACAGAATCCCCGACACGCTCAGCACGGCGTCCTAATGAAAATGTTTGAAACATAAAGGCCATGTATAAGAATACTAATAATATCACCCCAAAGAATCCAAACTCTTCCGCATAGATAGCAAAGATAAAATCTGTATGCGCTTCAGGAAGATAGCCTAACTTAGACATACTTTCGCCAATACCGACCCCAGAAAGCTTCCCTCTACCAATCGCAATTAAAGAGTTAACTAACTGATAGCCCTGATTATAGGCATCTTCCCAGGGCCTTAAAAACCCTGAAAGTCTTGCACGCCGATAAGGAGACGTATAAAGGATCAATACCATCGCCAAAAGTGTCGGCACCAAGACAATTGCAAATCGCCACAAGCAAACGCCTGCGATAAAGAGTAATCCGAGCCCAATCACGAAAATAATTGCCGTTGAACCAAAGTCCGGCTCTAAAAGTAACAAAACACCCAACACCCCCATTACAAAAAGAGGAACGATGAGCGCAGAGATCTTCGAGCCAATGTTATCTTTTTTACGGCGAAGATAGGAGGCGATATAAATAAGTGCCGCAAATTTTGCAAGCTCCGCGGGCTGAAAGTTAAAAAATAGAATAGGAATCCAACGAAAAGCGCCATTTACTTCTCGCCCGATTCCCGGTATTAGTACTAAAATCAATGCAAATATAGTGCCAATCATAATCCAAGGGGTTATTCGATACCACCTTTCAATATTAATTTGATAGGCACCAAAACCAAGTAGCGCACCGACACCAATATAGAGCAGTTGCCTTAAACCATAATGATACGGTGAGAGCCCATAATATTCAGCAATATACCCGGATGAAGTTGTCACCATCAAAAAGCCGATCAGTAAAAATAGTACTGATGTTACAAGCAACCATGGATCAATCCTGAACCGGTCTTTATTTTTTAATAATGGATTATTCAAATTACACCTATTTCCGTCAATATTCTTTAAAATTGTATCATAACCCTATCCAATATCGTTACGACATAAATCATACGTCTAGTGGTCATAAATTCATGACAAGGCATTGACTAATGCTTCGAATACATCCCCACGATGTTCAAACCCCTTAAATTGATCAAAACTTGCACAAGCGGGAGAGAAAAGAATAATATCCCCTGCTTTCGCCTGTTTTTGAAGGTCCTTTAAAGCAACATCTAAAGTTTTACTCTCCATGACCATCACATCCTCCGGAATATGCGGCACAATCGATGAATAATCCACGCCAATTAATGCAACGCCTGCAACATTATTTTTGAGCAATGCCTGCAGGATACTAAAGTCTTGATCTTTTGTAACACCGCCTAAAATCAACCATTTTCGCTGTGGGAAGCCGAGTATAGCTGCTTCTGTTGAGGAGATGTTCGTCGCTTTAGAATCATTGAAATATGTAACCCCTCCCACTTCTCTTACAAAAACAGAACGGTGTGCAAGCGCTTGATAACTCTTAATCCCGGCTTCAATATCTAAAAGAGATGCCCCAAAAACTTCAGCAATAGCAACCGCTGCGACAATATTCAAAATATTGTGCGTGCCCCCTAATCGCGTACCTTTGTAACTAATGACTTCTCCTGTTTTTGCATACACCAGCCCATCCTCAAGCGAGGCATAAAAATCACTCTTAGGATCTACTTGTAATGAAAATCGGGTAATCGTCGAAAATCCAGCAAAACGAGAATCTTCGAGTGCAATAGTTATCAGAGGATCATTCGTGGGAATAATGACATCCCTCGATTGTTTTAATAAATTAAATTTCGATTCAACATAGTGAGTGTAATCACGATAACGATCTAAATGATCGGGCGACAAATTTAAAATAACGCCGACATCGGCTTTAAGCGAATAGGTCGTCTCCAATTGAAAACTTGATAACTCGAGAATAAATAGCGGCTCCCTATCATCACCTAAATCTCGTTCACAATAAGCCATCCACAGATCTAATGCCGGCAAACCAAGGTTCCCTCCCACATATAGATCATACCCAACTGATCCGAACATGCTTCCGACCAGTGTTGTAACCGTACTTTTGCCATTTGTTCCCGTAATCGCGATAATATTTTCTTTCACTAATCGCGCAAAAAGCTCAATATCTCCCCCTACATTCTCAGGCGGAAGCCGCTTAATTGTCTGTTGTAGCGCTGGCGTTGAAATTGCAATACCGGGACTTACCCATAAATAATCACACTCATTTAACAACGATGAGTCAAAAGTACCCGTCTCGACCTTTTCGCACAAAGTGGCAATTTCCATCTCATTTGGCGGCGACTCTCGCGAATCAATCGCGTAAATATGCGCAACACCTAAACGCGATAATGCCTTTACAATTGATAGCCCTGTAATACCAAAGCCGACAACCAAATGTTTTGTGTCTGAGGGAAACATACAATACCTTTTTGTCTAAAATATATGAGAGATGCGGATTCATTAAGTGTATAAAGTTAACCCCTCATAATACGCTTTATTTCCCCGATTAAAAAGAAGAACCCCGTTAAAAAACGGGGTTCTTATATTTTGTTAAATTTCCTAACGTAAGCTCACAATATAAGTCTACTCTTTACCTTCTTCATGGCGATAATCTTCGCCCGGTTTACGTTCATTCGTGATGGCTTTATCTTTCTGTTTTACTAGCTGGCGCTCAATTTTTCCTGCTAACTCATCGATTGAAAGATACATATCTTCCGTTGTTGCTTCTGCATGGAGATCTTTCCCTTTCGCAATTTTAAGCGTAATCTCTGCTGTTTGGCTCTTATCTTTAATAGACAAAACCACATGCGCACCAATGATATGGTCACTATAACGCTCTAATTTAGAGAATTTTTCTTCAACTCTATTACGAAGTCCATCTGTTAACTCTAAACCATTACCTGTTAAATTAACATTCATATAAGTCTCCTTCACGAACAATTGATTATGAATTTATTTCGAACAAAATATTCAAATAATATGAGTGTTATTTAATGTTGTCTAAGCTACAAATGCATTAAGCATAAATATAGCCGACACCTACTAAATAAAAAACATTAACATTCACTAAAACAAGAACTAATTATATCTCAATATTATATATCCCGTATTTAAACGATACACATTAATACTTCCAATAATGCATTTATATTCTTCTTATTGACTTAACTTCACCGTAACATTTTTCATCTTAAAGCGGTAGTCTTTGTAGTTAAATTTTCCAAACATTATAATCATTCACTAAATCTGTAAAAATCACCTCTCTCTATCAAAGTCTTTCACGCAAATAATAGTCCTCATTTCTGACATTCGGGACAAAAATAAGTCGCCCGATTTCCAAGCACAATTCTCTCGATTTTTGTACCACAAAGGACACAAGGCTGATCTTTTTGCCCATAGACTAAAAG
>CANRON010000040.1 GCA_947632245.1 uncultured Ignatzschineria sp.
GCTCGGTAATATTCTCCGGTATTAAAGACCTGAACAGTCCCATTTCGTGTTTTCTCGTAAGCTGCTCTCGCCTTATCTCTGGCCGCATTATAATCTTTGAAAGCACCAACTTGTACTGCATGGCTTAAGCCTGAGGCGCTGACGATAGGGCCTCTTATGGGCGCGGCGCCGGGATCATAATAATCCCCCGTTGGTATGATCTCTTGATCTGATGTGGAGTGTAAAACAAGTTGAGGCGGCGTGATAATTGGTGTTGTTGCTGGTGTGATCGGTGCTTTAGGTGTTTCGGCTTTTGGTTTGGGCGGTGCTGTTACAACAGCATTTCCAAATGTACGGTTATTGCTTTTACGATTCGTTAATTGTGTTTTATCGGAAGTAACTGTTTTTGTCGGGGTGAAGAGTACCGTCATATCTCGCGTAATATAAGGGTTTATTTCCCGAGGCGTACGACCGCGATAACCATCTGTAAAACTCTGCTCTAATAGCGCGACCATTAAATTATCGCGAAGAGGTGTTGTTCTTCCACCTAAAATTACCGCAAAAACGCGATTATTATTACGCTTAGCGCTGGTGAGGAGATTAAAGCCTGACTTACGGATATAACCTGTTTTAATCCCATCAGCCCCTTCAAAATCACTATTCACACGATTATGAGATTTAAAAGTGACACCTGCATATTCGAACTGTGGTGTTTTAAAGAGATAATAGTATTTAGGGAAATGGTTATGGATTGCCATGCCGAGTTTAATCATATCTCGGGCAGTAGTATATTGCTGATCATTCGGTAGGCCATGTGGATTAACAAAATTACTGCTGTGCATACCGAGTTTTTTAGCGGTTTGATTCATTCGCTTTGCAAAATTTTCTTGAGAACCACTAATTTTTTCTGCAACGGCAAGCGCAACATCATTCGCAGATTTCACAATCAACGCCTTAATTGCAGTATCTAGGGTAATCGCTGATCCCGCCTTAGCGCCAATTTTAGAAGGGGGCTGGGCTGCGGCATTTGCAGAAAAAGGAATTTTAGAATTGAGGGATAGTTTGCCACTTGAAAGTTCTTCGAACACGATATAAAGCGTTAGTACCTTGGTCAGAGATGCAGGATAGCGACGAGCATCTACATCATGTTCATAGATCGGCTTTCCCGATTTATGATCAACCACAAAAGCAGAGAATCCAGTTTCGGCAAATGCTACGGCGATGATACTGCTCAAAAGCACGCAGCTCATTAAGAGATAATGGAGTGTCTTTTTCATTGGCTAAGATTCAAGATAAGAGGGTTCTAGGAGTTAAATAGAAAATATATCAAATATCTGTATCTCAAAGCCATCAATATTAAAATTGACGAATATTTAGATGAGGTATGAGAGTGATAGATTGGGAGATATTCTTCTATTTTTCGAAAAATCAGCATACCATTAACGGCATCAAGAGCATTCGTTTTTAATGATAAGTATTGCTATTGCTAACAGTCTACAACTTTTTAGGCAACAAAACCATAGAAAGCGCCATAAATTAGTTTATGCCGCTTTCAATAGATCTATGCTGTTGATTATAAAGGTTATGTTATGAGTTGTATCAAGATTGTATTAGCAACCTAAATGTGCTTTTAAAGCATGATATGCCGCTCGTAATCCCATTGCTTCGCCCCCTTTAGGTCTGCCTGGGCGATTTCGAATATTCCAAGCCATGACATCAATATGTGCATAAGGGACTTGATGCATTTTGGTAAAACGCTCTAAAAAGAGCGCTGCAGTAATTGCGCCGCCAAAGGGAACACTTGCTGAGTTAGTGACATCTGCATTATCGGTGTCAATCCAAGCATTATATGCATTATGAAGCGGTAAGCGCCAAATCATATCACAGTTCTCGATACCCTTTTCAGCCATAGTTTGCGCGAATGCATCATCATTAGTAAATAGTGCCGGAATTTCAGGTCCAAGAGCGACGCGCGCAGCACCTGTTAATGTTGCAAAATCAATCAGGAAATCACAGGGGGTTTCCAGTGCATAAGTGAGGGCATCACATAAAATAAGTCTCCCTTCCGCATCTGTATTATCAATCTCTACAGACATGCCATTTCGGCTCTTAACAATGTCGCCGGGGCGCATTGAACGTTCTGAAATACTATTTTCAACAATTGGCAGAAGAATGCGAAGCGACACATTCCATTTCTCTTGCAAAATCCACTTACCCAATGCAAGCATATGCGCAGCTCCGCCCATATCTTTCTGCATTAAGCGCATGCCATTTGAAGGCTTGATATCGAGCCCTCCGGTATCAAAGGTTACGCCCTTACCCACAAGCGTGAGTGCGGGGGCATCTTTTTTAATAGCCGTGATTTCAACAAGGCGGGGCTGATATTTACTGCCTGCTCCCACCGTATATATCAGTGGAAAGTTTTGTTTTAACAGATCATTGCCGACAATTTCTTTAATTTCCGCTTTCAATCCTGCAAACTCTGCACGAATTTGTGTCACAAAATTATCTGGGTTTAAGACATTCGCAGGCTCATTAATAAGATCACGAGTAATGTAGTGTGCGCCGAGGGCGTTTTTAACTTTTGTACTGAGTTTGCGAGGGAGATATAAGAGAACCTCTCGGCGAGGATGTTTTTTGTATTGATCAAACTGATAGGCACCTAAACCAAAGGCAAGAAGATGCGTGAAAGTCTCTTCCTCTGAGAGGGTATCAGGCAGTTGGTAATGACCAAAGGGCAATTGTGCATATGCATCCCCAAGTGTGAAGAAAGGTTCTTCTTGATTCATTCCTATCACGACTTGTGTGATCACGCCCATCTCATCATAGAGTGGGATCACTTCCCCTGGTTGAAGCGCATCTGATTTCTTAAATGTGTTAATGACCGCTTTTTGTGCAGGCGAAAGATCGATGTCAGCGAGTGAGCTTGAGAGTGTAATCGGGATACTGTTTTTTTGTGATCCCGTATAAAGATGGTCTAATTCTGTTTGTAACATTATTATAAATTCTCTTTTTTAAGTATAAAGTTTGTAAAAATGGCACTGAGGGTTTGACCTAAGTGCCTTTCAATTCATTCTATGCAAGGGCAGATATTTTATGTCGTTTTCCGCATCGATAGCACATGGCCTTACTTCTCGTATGCGACTAATATTTCCCGAGTCCCGTTTGATGCAGGGGCAGAGACAATACCTTGTTCTTCCATCGTTTCGATCAGTCGTGCCGCGCGTTGATAGCCAATACGTAATTTACGTTGCACATAGGAGATCGTGGGGCGTTTATCCTCTAAAACAATTTTGACAGCTTCATCGTAAAGAACATCTTCTATATCGTCAGGATTGGGGGTAAATCCCGATGCTGCTTCTGATAAGCCAGGAATCTCTTCTTGCGGATCTTTTAGCATATCCTCAATATAGTTTGTTGGACCGGTAAGGCGGAGGAAATCAGTAACGCGGTTGACTTCATCATCTGATACAAATGAGCCATGTACACGCTGTGGAAAGGATGCACCAGAGGGGAAGAAGAGCATATCTCCTAAACCTAAGAGGTTTTCAGCACCTTGTTGGTCAAGGACTGTCCGTGAGTCAATTTTGCTTGAAACTTGGAAGGCAATACGGCTTGGAATATTTGCTTTAATAAGGCCGGTGATAACATCAACAGAGGGTCTTTGGGTTGCAACAACCATATGGATTCCCGCTGCACGGGCTTTTTGCGTTAATCTTGCAATGAGCTCTTCGACAGCCTTGCCGACAGTCATCATCATATCCGCAAGTTCATCAATAATAATGACGATATAGGGAAGGGGTGTTAAGTCAGGCGCTGTGACATGATCAGAGACTTCGCGTGAAGCATCCCAAAGGGGATCTTTAATAGGTTCATCCTTTTGAAGGGCATCTCTTACGATTTGATTGAAGCCTCCAATATTACGTACACGAAGTTTACTCATTAAGAGATAGCGCCGCTCCATCTCCATTACTGCCCAGCGTAGCGCATTGGCAGATTCTTTCATATCCGTTACAACAGGCGCTAAAAGATGCGGGATACCTTCATAGACTGAAAGCTCCAGCATTTTGGGGTCAATCATAATTAAACGGAGATCTTCAGGATGAGCTTTATAGAGTAGGCTCAAGATAATGGTATTAATACCCACAGATTTCCCTGACCCCGTTGTACCAGCGATAAGAAGGTGCGGCATATCTTTAAGATTAGCGGCAACTTGGTTGCCTGAAACATCCGCACCTAAAAGAATGGTTAAGGGATGCTTGCTATTACGATAAGCATCCGCATAAAGTCCCTCTTTAAAATAGACGGTTTGACGTTTTTTATTCGGAATCTCAAGACCGATGTAGGGTTTGCCCGGGATGATTTCTACAACACGAACACTAGATACAGAAAGCGCGCGTGCGATATCTTTATTGAGATTGTTAATTTGTGCAATCTTTACGCCAGGTGCAAGGTCGAGCTCAAAGCGAGTGATCACAGGGCCCGGTTCAATATTGACAACAGTCACTGCAATATTGAAGTGTTTAAACTGCTCTTCGATCAAGGCGGCAAGGGCTGCTAGCTCTTCTTCATTGTAGTTTTTAGTGATGGGTGGAGGATTGCCTAACAGATCTAATCCCGGTAATCTTCCTGCCATAGGGTATTCTTTCGGTGCTTTCATAGGAATGGGCATACCAGAGCGAGGATCAATCTCATGACCAATATACTCCGGTTTTTCGGGCATATTTGGGACTGCTATAGTGTGAGGTTCTGATTCTGTGAATTCTTCTGAGAATGATACGGCGACCGAGTCATTTTTAGAATTAGAATTGAGCTCTTCATGATCTATGGATGCAGGTTTATTCATAGCAACCGATTGCTGAGGATCTTCTGGGGTATATTCAAAGCTCTCAATAGGGGTTTCAAACTCTTCAAAGGCATCGCTAATTGAAAACTGTAAGTCTGAATCTGTGCCTGAATCGGGCAGCGTTTGCACTTGTTGAGAGATGGTATCCGCTTGATTATTTATAGCAGAATCCACAGATAAAGGTAACGCGTCAGTCTCATCCTGAGTATTCGCTATAGGCGCTGTTTCTGTAAGAAGCGGTTCGACTTTATCCGTGGGTTCTTCTGTTAATTCTTCACGTTTTTTTCGGCGTGCTTTAAAGAGGTTTCGAAAGATCGATGGTATCCCCTTTTTTTCTTCTTGCGAATCTGCTGAAGGCAGATCTTCTACCGGATTGTTGACGGCTTTAGGTGTGCGGATAAAGTTATCCCATGACTCATCGACTTCAGGGGCAAGCGAATCGAGTTTGAGGTGCTCGTTCTCTTTTTCAGAAGTCAAAATATTATTGCCGATATTATGGTCATCATTTTCTTCTGTTTTTTGAAGATTTCGGAAGATCGGCGGAATGGTATTTTTTTTATTCATAGGGTCTTCTTCCTGCGCTACGGTATCTTCCGGCAGGTCTTCTGCTTCTAGAGGGTTATAGTTATAGCTGTTAAATGTTGTATCTTGAAGGGGGGCATTTGTTTCATAATCATCCTCAGTGAGGAGGGATTCATCGATTTCAATAAATTCAGCAGGTATTCTAGTTTGCGTTTCATTACTTGATTTTGATGAAAAAATCTTGCTCAAAAAGCTCGGTGCTTTGCGGTTATTACTACCTTCAGTTAACATTCTATCGATAGTATCTTGCTGAATATTGCCATCATGACTTGGCAGGTGTGTATTTTTGTTTTGCAAATCCGCTTCCTGTTTGGGGAAAAGGATTTGGTAAGCTTTAAAGATTAATCCCCCGCAATAATCAGCCCAAGCTATAGGGCCCATTCCGGTGATCAGATAAAGACCGAGGAATGCTAAAACCGCAAAGATAATTTTTGTCGCATAAAGTAGTGTGGTCGGTGCGATATTGAGGAGATTTGCGAGAATAATAATGAGTTCTGTGCCGATAAACCCACCCATCATCCCGCCATTACCAGAATGAAGATCTAGTAATGCTGAGAGTGAGAAGATGGTGACAATAACGCCTAACAAGCGAAAGCTAATGACATCTAAGGAAACCGTAAGGATTTTTCGTTTAAAAAAGAGCTGATAGCCAAAACCTAATAATAAAATCGGCAAGAGCCAAACAGTATTTCCAATTGCAGAGAGCATTATATCTGCAAAATAAGCCCCGCGTTCTCCCATGAAGTTATGGACAATATCGGTATCTTTTGCGCTACTCCATGCAGGGTCTTCCGGATGGTAGCTGTAAAAGCTGACTGCCATTGCGAGCGCGACAATTACGGTTGCGGCAAATAGAATGAACCCTACTGTTTTAGAAAAGAGGGTCATGATGACAGTCGATGTTTTAGGTTTTATAGGAACAGCCTGCCGCAAAATGGATAATCCTTATGATAATGAAATCGGTACAGAACATGATATGCAATATTCTGTGATCAGATAGTATGAGGAATCGACTCCTTCGAAAAGGATTTTCGAAAAGAAACTGATGCATGGATGCAATAGTAAGCATTATTAACTTATCTCTTGCCGACCAATAGACATGTATCGACCCTCTATTCTAGCAAATTGAGGGCAAATAAAAAACCTTTACACTGCATGTAAAGGTTTTTTGTACATCATGAATTATCAGTTGATTACTGATGATCAACGATTGGTGAGCTTTTACTATCCCCTTCCTCAATCGCTTCCACACCATCTACCTGTGAAACAGGTGCAGGTATGAGATCATCGCGTTTCAGGCCTAAAACATAAGCACCTGCAGCCGCGATAAAGATAGAAGAGTAAGTCGCAACAGCAATACCGATCAACATAATAAGCGCAAATGAGTGAATCACCTCACCACCGAAGATGTAGAGCGCGAATACCGCTAAGAACGTGGTGACTGATGTCATCACTGTTCTTGACAGCGTTTGGTTAATCGATGCATTGATGATCTGTTTTGGCGTACTTGTTCGATCTAATCTAAAGTTTTCACGGATACGGTCAAGAATGACGACGGTATCATTCACTGAGTAACCAATAACGGCTAAGATTGCAGCGAGTGATGTGAGATCAAACTCAAGGTCAAGAATCGAGAAGGCCGCAACTACAAAGAGACCATCATGGACTGTGGAGAGAATCGTACCTACCGATAATTTCCACTCGAACCTAAACCAAATATAAACGAGGATCAAGAAGATTGCCAATGCCGAAGCCATGACACCATCTGTCACCAATTCGCTTCCCACTTTTGCGCCGATATAGTCAATCTTTTGGATTTTCATCGGGTTATCAGCAAGAGTGAGTGCGGCAGTTAGGCTATCTGTGACAAGGCTTGATTCTTCAATATCCGCAGTGGTCGGGATATTGATTAAGACATTTCTCGCGGAACCAAAATGCTGGGCAACAACTGATTCAAAGCCTGCCGCTTCAAGATTATTTCGGACAACATCTATATCAACAGAGTTTTCATAGACTGCTTCAATTTCAGTACCGCCTGTAAAGTCAAGACCGAGTTTAAAGCCATGGAATACAGAGATACCAATTGCGAGAACACACGTTGCAATACATGCGCCGACCCAGAATTTTGCATAACGCATAAAGTTGTACGTCGTTTTTCCAGAGAACACTTTAAGGCGTTCGCGACCCCCGATAGAGAGTTTCTTAATCGTACGTCGACCGCCATAAAGGAGGTTGATAATCGCGCGGTTAAAGTAAACAGCTGTGAAGACAGAGGTAATAATACCGACTGAGAGTGTGACTGCGAAGCCTTTAATGGGACCTGATCCTATAAAGAATAGGGCAATCGCTGAGAACAGGCTCGTCAAGTTCGCATCCATAATCGTACCGAATGCTTTTCCGAAACCATTATTAATCGCTTGTTGCGGTGTACTACCTCTGGCAAGATCTTCCCGTATTCGTTCATTAATTAGAACGTTGGCATCTACACTCATCCCGAGAGATAGGACAATACCGGCAATTCCAGGCAGTGTTAATGTCGCTTGAAGAAGTGAGAGTACCGCGAGGATTAAGACTAAGTTGGCAAACAATGCAACGTTGGCAACCATACCAAAGCCATGGTAACGAATGATCATAAAGACCATTACCATGAGTAAGCCATAAAGCGCAGCATCCACACCACGTTGAACGTTATCTTTACCGGCGCTAGGGCCAATTGTACGTTCTTCGATAATATGAATCGGTGCAGCAAGTGCACCGGAGCTTAAGGTAATGGCAAGATTGTTTGCTTCTTGAAGTGAGTTGATGCCAGAAATGGAGAAGTTTGAAAATAGTTGACTTTGAATAGTGGCAACGTTTGCAATCTCTTCCGTTGTGATGCTTTTGCGGATCTCATTGCCATCTTTATCAAAAGTGGTTTGAAGTTTGTTTTCAATAAAAACAGTCGCCATCGGCTTTTTAATATTGGCTTTAGTTCCTTCCGCAAAACGGTCAGCACCTTTTGAATCAAGCGTAATATAGACTTCTGGCAAGTTTGTTTCAGGATTCATTCCTGCAGTTGCTTTGACGATCGATTCACCCGTTAAGATGACTTGTCGTTTCAGAAGATAAGGTTGGCCATCGCGTGTTTGATAGAGCTTTGTACCAAGCGGGGCGCGACCTGTTTCTAAAGCACGATAAGCTTCAGTCCCTGAACGGTCATCGACAATACGGAACTCAAGTGTTGCCGTGGTGCCTAAAATTTCTTTAGCGCGCGCAGTATCTTGAATACCTGGAAGCTGGACAACAATACGGTCAAGTCCTTGTTGTTGAATAATCGGCTCAGCAACCCCGAGTTCATTGACACGATTCCGAAGCGTAGAGATATTTTGAATGACAGCACTTGCTTTACGTTCATTGATCTCTTTATTGCTGATATTCGCAGTAACGCGATTACCAGTTGCATCAAAGCTCAGCTCCATAAAAGATTGATTGCTGGCTAACAGTTGTCTTGCACGAATCGCTTCATTATCATTTGCAAAGCTTGCAGTAATTGTCTGTGGGCTTGTAACTTCAATAAGCGGCGTTAAGCCCTTATCAGTCAAGCTCGCACGAATGCTTTCAGCATAGGTATTGGTGAGCTGCGTAATGAGCCCATCCATATCAATTTCGAGTAAGAAGTGAACCCCACCGCGAAGATCGAGGCCTAAATACATCGGTTGTAAACCAAGTGATGCCAGCCAATTTGGCATATCTGGCGCAAGGTTCAGTGCTGTTGTGTATTGATCTTGAAGAACGCCATCTAAAAGATCTTTCGCTTTTAGCTGCTCTTCCGTATCTTTAAAGCGAATCAGGATTTGATCATCCCCGCTTTCAATACGTTTAACGTCGTAATTCTTCTCTTTCAGTACCGAATCAACGCGATCTACTAATTGCTGATTAATCTGAGTGTCACGGGTTGGCGAGATCTGAATAGAGGGATCTTCACCAAATAGGTTTGGCAGAGCCAAAATGGTACAAAGAATAATGACCCCGAAAATCAGAATATTTTTCCAAAGTGGATATCGATTTAGCATAATACTGGGTTACTTTTTATCTAAGTGAAACAAAAAAGACCGCAGCCCTCACAGAAGAGGGCGTACGGCGTCAGATGCGTCAACTAATCAAAATTAGTCAGCTTTTTCTGTTTTTTCAGGTGTAGAATCAATCTTCTCTTTATAAGTACCTTTTGGTAAAAGTGAGCTGATTGCTTGACGCTGTGCTTTGATCACAACATTAGGTGCGATTTCTGCACTCACGTAGTTTTCATCAATGGCTCTGATTCTTGCAACAAATCCTGAGCTTAAAAGGATCTCATCCCCGACTTTGAGTGCATTGATCAATTCACGATGCGCTTTAGCTCTTTTTTGTTGTGGACGAATCATTAAGAAATACATTACAACAAACATACCACCAAATAGTAGTAAGGTCGGAACGATGCTTTGCTCTTGCGGTGCTTGTGCAAATACAGGTGTTGCTACTAGTGCAGTAAAAGCTAACATTAAACGCTTCATTCAAATGCTCCCATAAAATTTTGAGTTAAAAATACAAATTATTAGCCGATCATTCTAACATTATATTATTGATATCGTCTAAAAGTTGAGTTCGTTTATCGTAAACCTTTTTAAAAGTTCCTAAACATCATAAACGTGGGGTTGAATATATAATTATAAAGGATTCGCGTAATTTTAGCGCAGGTTTTAAGAGTGGAAATAAATTTTATTCTGAGTAGATAATAGAAAAACCCAGCTTTATGAGCTGGGTTTACAATATTTAAGAATAATTTATATAATTCTTATTTTTATCAAACTATAGCGTTAGTCCGCAAGGAGCATTTGTCCTTTTTGAATCACATTATCAACCGTGAAGCCAAAATGTTGGAAAAGATCCCCTGCAGGTGCTGATGCCCCAAATGTATCGATACCAATTACAGCATCTGCAAACTCATACCAACCGCGTGTGACGCCCGCTTCAATTGCAAGTGTTTTAAGGTTGCCTAAAACTTCTGCTTTGTACGCTTTATCTTGTTGTCTGAAGAGTTCAACACAAGGCATAGAAACAACACGAGCATTGAGCTCTTTTGCTGCTGCCATTGCGAGTTGTACTTCTGAGCCTGTTGCGATTAGTGTAATATCTGCATCATTGTTTTCAAGCAGAACGTAGCCACCTTTTTCAATGTTCGCAAGTGTCTTTTCATCACGCGTTTGATGTGGCAGATTCTGTCTTGAAAGTGCGAGAAGTGTCGGATTATCTTCTGCTTGCAAACCGTGACCCCATGCTACTAATGTTTCAACAGCATCACAAGGTCTCCAGACATTTAAGTTTGGAATGAGACGAAGCGATTCCACATGTTCAACCGGTTGGTGGGTTGGACCATCTTCACCTAAGCCGATAGAGTCATGCGTCATGACATAAATCACACGCTGTTCCATGAGTGCACTCATACGGATAGCATTGCGCGCGTAATCAGAGAATACGAGGAATGTTGCACCATAAGGGATAAAGCCACCATAAAGGGCAAGGCCATTCATGATTGCTGCCATTCCAAATTCACGTACACCAAAGCGAATGTAGTTGCCTGCGCCTGTTGCAATATCTAAATCACGACTGCCTTTGAAGAAAGTATTATTTGAAGGTGTTAAATCCGCAGAGCCACCGACAATTTCAGGAAGAGTTGTTGCAAGGAGATCTAATGCATTTTTACTTGCTACGCGTGTCGCAATATTTTCAGCTTTTGTATCCACTGATGCGATTGCTGCTTTAAAGATCTCTTCAAAGTTTTCAGGAAGTTCTCCTCCTGCGCGGCGAATGAATTCGTCTGCTTTTTCTGGGTTTGCTTCAACATATGCATCAAAAACATCATGCCATGCAGCTTCACGCGCATCGCCCGCTTCGCGTGCATCCCACGCACTATAGATGTCGCTCGGTACTTCGAAAGGACCATAATTCCAATCAAGGCCTGCTTTTGTCGCGGCAATTTCATCAGCACCAAGGGGTGAGCCATGTGTTGATTCTGAACCTTCTTTGTTCGGTGAGCCTTTACCAATAAGTGTTTTGCAGATGATCAGCGTGGGTTTATCAGATTGTTTTGCTTCTTTGATCGCCGCATCAACCGCATTAATATCATGACCATCGATTTGACCAATGACGTTCCAGCCATACGCTAAGAAACGTTCTTTTGTATTATCTGTGAACCAGCCCGAGATATCACCATCAATGGAGATACCATTGTCATCATAAAGCGCAATTAATTTATTGAGTTTGAGTGTGCCGGCAAGTGAACATGCTTCATGTGATACACCTTCCATCATACAACCATCCCCTAAGAATGTGTATGTGTAGTGATCAACGATCTTATGCGCATCTGTATTGTAAGTACTTGCCATCATTTTTTCAGCAAGCGCCATACCAACCGCATTTGCGATACCTTGGCCAAGAGGGCCAGTCGTTGTTTCAATACCATCTGCAAATCCATATTCAGGGTGACCTGCTGTTTTTGCATTGAGTTGACGGAAGTCTTTAAGGTCATCAATTGAAACGGCGTAACCTGTTAAGTGTAGCAAGGAGTAAAGTAACATTGATGCATGACCATTTGAAAGTACAAAGCGGTCACGATTTACCCAATGCGGATTGTTTGGATTGTGAGATAAATTTTGACCCCAAAGCGCAGTTGCCATTTCTGCCATTCCCATAGGTGCCCCGGGATGACCAGAGTTTGCTTTTTGAACCGCATCCATGCTGAGCGCACGGATCGCATTTGCGCATTGTTTATTCATCTTTGACATAGTATTCAATTTAACCTTTAAAGCCCGAGAAAATAGAGGTCTTAATTATACTCAATCCTGCCCAAAAAATCTTTCTGATTCTAGGATAATTGCCGATCAAATAACCCAGTATGAGTTCAAAATGCGTTAGACGATTGTCTTTCATATGTGCTTTATATTTACCCTGAAGATCATCTTTACAAAAATGAGTATGAATACTTATCGAAATTTTCTGCAAAATAGATTAAAATGTCTTCCCTGATAGACTTTTTATTCACATACATTCAGGGTGGGTTCATGACACATTTTATATTTGTCACAGGTGGCGTAGTTTCATCTTTAGGCAAAGGTATTGCAGCAGCTTCTTTAGGTGCTATTTTAGAGGCTAGAGGTCTTAAGGTTACAATGATGAAATTGGACCCTTATATTAACGTAGACCCAGGTACAATGAGTCCATTTCAACATGGGGAAGTTTTCGTAACCGATGATGGGGCGGAAACTGACTTAGACTTAGGTCACTATGAGCGTTTCATTCGCATGACAGCAAGCCGCCGCAATAGCGTCAGTGCGGGTCGTGTTTATAAAACGGTTATTGAGCGCGAAAGAGCAGGTGAATATCACGGAAATACGGTTCAAGTTATTCCGCATATCACTGACGAAATTAAACATAGAATTTACAAAGTAGCGGAAGGTTTTGATATCGCTCTCATCGAAATCGGTGGGACAGTAGGTGATATCGAATCATTACCATTTTTAGAGGCGATTCGCCAAATTAGAACAGAAGTGGGTCCGCGTAAATCCCTTTTCTTACACTTAACACTCGTGCCTTACTTAAGAGCATCCGGCGAGTTAAAAACAAAGCCAACACAGCATTCAGTTAAAGAGCTTCGTTCAATCGGTATTCAGCCAGATATCTTAATTTGCCGTACAGAAGAGCCTATTCCAAGAGAGGAGTGCCGTAAAATTGCGCTCTTTACATCGGTTGTTGAGGAAGCGGTTATTTCATGTGTGGATTCTGATTCTATTTATAAAATCCCAAGACTGCTTCACTCTCAAGGTTTAGATCGTATCGTCCTTGAGCAGTTCAATATTGAAGCAAAAGAAGCGGATCTTACTGAGTGGGATCAGGTGCTTGAGAATATTGTCAATGCAGATACAGTCACGAATGTTGCGATTGTGGGTAAATATACTGAGCTTGCAGATACGTATAAATCCATTAACGAGGCGCTTTCACATGCCGGTATTCAGACTAAATCAAAAATCAAACTTCATTATATTGAAGCCGTTGCGCTTGAAACAATGGATGAGACGCAAACTTCTGCTGCATTTGCAGGTATGGATGCTGTGTTAATTCCTGGTGGATTTGGTGAGCGCGGTATTGAAGGTAAGATTCGTGCGATTCAATATGTGCGTGAAAATAAAATTCCATTTTTAGGATTATGTCTTGGTATGCAGCTTGCAGTTGTAGAGTATGCACGTAACGTTATAGGTTTAGCGGATGCGAATACAAGTGAAGTGGACCCAACGGTTGCTTATCCTGTGATCTCAATGCTAGATCCGCAGCGTGATAGCGAAACAGATGAGTTCCGTGGTTATATGACAGTCGGTGCGCAGCCCTCCACATTGATTGAAGGGACGAAAGTGCATGAAGCATATGGTCGTATGGATGTGAGTGAGCGTCATCGTCATCGTTATGGTGTGAATCTTGAGTATATTGACCAACTTCAAGATGGTAATTTTGTGGTTTCAGGTCGTACGAACGATCGTGGGTTAATTGAATTTATTGAATTAAATGATCACCCATGGTTTGTGGGCACCCAATCGCATCCAGAGTTTAAATCAACCCCAAGAGATGGGCATCCTCTCTTTGTGGCATTTGTGAAAGCAGCACAAGCTGCAAAATAGCAGATACTGATTTGAATGATCTGATTGAATCAATAATAGAAACCTAGTTGAGCGATCTTCTAGGTTTTTTCTTCGCATTGAATTGTAGGTAGGGAATAAGGTATAAAGCCGATAGGGTCATGGCAAAAATTTGTTATCAGTTTATCCCTACTTTGGTTTAAGATGGCTTGGAAAAGCTATAATCGCGGGCGCGATATAGCAATACACAAGCATAAATTCTCCTCCCGTTGCCCACCGGCTTTTCAGTTAGGAAAAAGCTCTGGGGCTCTTTTAGGGTTGATCTCACTCTATTGAAGCTAACGTCAGAATAAAATAAGAAAAAACATGAATAAAAAACTATCTATCATCCTATTTGAGCCAGAAATCCCGCCGAATACCGGTAATATTATTCGTTTATGCGCCAATAGCGGTGCAGAGTTGCATTTGATTGAGCCGCTAGGATTTAATTTAGAAGAGAAAGCGCTAAGACGCGCAGGGCTTGATTATGCTGAGTGGGCAACCATGAAGGTTTGGCCCTCTTTAGAGGCTTGTTTAGAAGCGATTACCCCTAATCGTATTTTTGCGATGACGACAAAGGGTAGTCGAAATTTCTTTGAGGCGAAATTTGAAGATAGTGATGCACTAATTTTTGGACCTGAAACAAGAGGGTTGCCGGAGGCATTTATTTTCAGCTTAGATCCAAAGCAACGCCTTCGATTACCGATGGTAGAAAATGCGGGTAGAAGTTTAAATCTTTCAAACTCAGTGGCAATAGCTGTTTATGAAGCTTGGCGTCAGTTTGAGTTTAGTAAATAAGTGAATAAATGACTACCCTATCGTTGAGTTGGAAAGAGCCTATTACATTAAAGGTTGTAATAGGCTCTTTTTTGGGCTTGGCGCTTAAACTAAGATGAGTGCTAAACTCATTAATCCTATGGAGATCAGTTTTTGGCGCATGATCTTGCGTTTTTTTATGCCAAATAAACCAAAATGATCAATCGTGATTGCCATTAAAATCTGTCCAAAAATAAAAATGAGAGTGGTGAGTACGGCCCCTAAACTATGAATGACAACAATAATTCCCCCTACGATCATGATACCAAATAGACCCCCTGAGAATACCCATAATGGTATTCTTTGTCGTTGATCGTCATGTAAAGGGATTTTAATGCGTTTTTCTGTCATAAGGACTAAACAGGCTAACAGAATCGCCCCTATAAAAAATGAGATAAATGTTGCGGTTAATATTGATTCTGTCGCTAAGCGTAATTGACCATTGAATGCAGCTTGTAGTGGGGGAAATATTCCCACAAATACACCTAATAATAACCAATATTTAATGTATTGTCCTTGCTTTGTGGGGTTCGTACTATCCGCTAGTGGGTTGTTAGCGCGTTGGTAGAGGAAAATGGCGACTATCATGAGTATGACACCTATTATGCGTAGCGCTGAAATAGGTTGTATGGATAGATCTAAAATTCCAAAATGATCTAATATTAGCCCCATAATTATTTGTCCGGTTATGGTTGCTAGCGTTGTAATTGTCGCGCCAATTTTAGCGAATAATATAATGTTGGTGACATTAAATATTAATCCCGAAATTGCCCCACCTAAAAAAGTGGAGACAGGAAACGAAAAATCAATGATTTTGTAAAATTGCCGATCGATTATTAATAAGCAGAATGCTAAAACAATTGATCCCACAGAAAAAGCGATCAAAGAAGCAGTCAATGCT
>CANRON010000041.1 GCA_947632245.1 uncultured Ignatzschineria sp.
CAATTGCCGGATCATCACTTACAAAGAATATTTTATTAAAAACTAAAGCTGCAACGGTTCCATATAAGAAAAAATCAAACCACTCAATCACACTGCCGGTTAAGCTTGCGATTAAAATTTTACGCATCGTCTTTGGGTCATGCACTGCCGTCATAACACCCTCCTCTTTTGATATTTATATTTATAATATTTTTTATTGTTTGGATATCACTCAAGTTATGATTGGTAACTTCCGCGATTAATCTATCTATTGCCGATCTTAGTCATCTTTAGATATTAAGATTAAAAGACCCTGTCAGATCTCTACCCTTCTCCTCACGCATCCCTTCTTGGGATCAATCTTTTAGCATTATTAAGGTATCTCGTTATCATTTTTCTCCATCACTCACTGAGTGACGCGATACTCTACTTTTAACGTTCATACATAAAAGATCTCTTTCAGTTATAGAGAATCTCAATACAATTAGCAATCATTTTCAAAAGAGGAGTCTTATGAGCACTGTAAGCGACTACATATAATTAACGACCAATAAAAAATATTCACAATTAAAATCAAAAGGTTAAGATTAAACTTTAAAGTCTTATTTAAATATATTTCTCCGCAGATCTTTAAGTATGGATTAATAATTGCATTACAAATTCTAATTAAAGCAACAATAAAAGCTAAGGGAGTATAATGGCAGGAGGAATGATGCGAATTGTTTGAATACTTTCCCGCAATGCTTTTTCATAAATAGGGAATTCCTCTTTTGTTGAATCAAAGTTCAACATCAACAGCTGCGTCCCCAATTCTGTGATGAACATCATATTATGAATATTTTTATCAACATTATTCGAAGTGAGCTCAAGATAGACCCACTCTTGTCCATCTAGCTCAATGAACCCTTGATCAATCCATTGAATATCTGCAATGACCCTATTAAAGGTAAAAATCATCCCTACCATCAATTCATCTAAGGAGAGATCTGGATTCGATTTTAGATCATAAGCAATTGTTGTTAATCCTGTTTTATTGCCAACGGCATATTGAGGCGGTATCTGTAGTGTCGGCCACTTGATCGCTAATACTTCAGCCGAAAGAGGATTAAATCCCGCGGGCGTATCAAATACCAAAATGTAGCCATTTGAATTTTTTTGCTCGTTTTCTATCTTGTTCGTTTCAACTTCATTTTCGATGATTTGATCCACTAAGTTTTGATCAAATACCTTATATTGAGATTTTGCAAAAGCGTTACCAAAAACAATCATGACCGACATAAAGCCCATCAACCAAAATCTCATAAAAAATAGCACTCCTTCCGATATCGATACCTATAATCCCATTATTATGAACCTAAAGCCCGATAGATATATATCACATTTTCTAAATACATTGTGGATATATTTAGAATATATTTATATTGGGCATTCATGGAATCACGATGATGAATTAATTTTGCCAATTGACGGGATTTTTTCTGTTTTGAATTAGGTATTCATTGGCACGAGAAAAAGGTTTGGAGCCAAAAAAACCCCGATAAGATGAGAGTGGCGAGGGATGAACACTTTTTAAAATACAATGTTTCGCCACATCAACATTCGCCGCCTTTTTCTGGGCATGACTTCCCCACAGAATAAACACAACATGATGACAACTTCTATTGATCTCTTCAATCACAGCCGCTGTAAACCTCTCCCAACCAATTTTGGCATGAGATCCCGCTGATTTCTCTTCTACCGTCAGAACTGCATTCAATAAAAAGACACCTTCATCGCACCACGATGATAAATCACCATCTTGTGGCGCACGGTATCCTGGAATATCACTTTCTAGCTCAAGGTATATATTGCGAAGCGAGGGCGGTATTTTAACGCCGCGCTGTACAGAGAATGCCAACCCATTCGCCTGTCCTAATCCATGATAAGGATCTTGCCCCAAAATCACGACTTTGATATTACTTTTCGGTTGAGAAAAAACTGCAAAAATAGATTCTTGTGCTGGAAATACGCGCTTTCCTTCCTGAATTGAGGCAGCAATACCGGCGTTAATCTCATTAAAATAGGGCTTTGCTAATTCATTTTTGATAAAATCTCTCCATTCAGGATGGATCTTCTCTAAGTTTATATGCATTTTTAAGGGGATTCCTTCTTTTAATAATAATGATGAATATATAAATCTGATATTTTTAATTGATACCTTCATCATAATACACCACATCGATCAGCGGATAACTTCAAGGAGTTTTGAACACAATGCCACTCTTACTCCAAAACCTTCTACTTGTCATGCTCGGTGCGGCATTTGGGGGGGGAATTCGATATCTCTTCACGCTGCTTGAACGTTATTTTAACCAACCCGTTCAAATCTCGACGCTGCTTGTTAATATTATCGGGGGATTGCTTGCAGGTCTAATTGCCGGCTATCTCCTTCAAAAGCCAGACCAAACCATTCGACTCTTTCTGATCGTGGGATTTTGTGGTGGCCTAACAACCTTTTCAAGTTTTTCACTTGAAACCATGAATCTTCTCCTAAAGGGAGAGTATTTCAATTCAATGCTCTTAATTGTTTTACATTTTATCGGTGCAATCGGCGCAACGTTCATAGGCTTCTACTGTATCAATCGGCTCATGCAACTTATTCACTAAAGCCGATTTTTTCTTATCCAAGGTAGCGCTTATTCCATATAATTCCTTTTTACAAGGTTTGCTTTTTATCTCTTTTTTGTCGGTATTTTTCGCTGTTTTAGGCAAAAAACATATGAAAAGAGATCTTGATATCTACCAAGATCTCTTTCTGTGTCAATGCTTTTTCAGTAAAGTTTTAAAAAACTTAAAGGAAAACCTTCACAATCTTTAATCGTTCTTCAAACCACCCTCAAACATGCTTACGCATGCGTTCTCGCTGATGATAATAGTGATGCCGAAATAGTGATACCGAAAAGCTTATACGTTAAAGCGGAAATGAATCACATCACCATCTTGTACAATATACTCCTTACCTTCAAGTCGCATCTTCCCTTTATCTTTACAAGGGTTTTCGCCGCCTAGTTCAACATAATCTTTATATGCAATGACTTCCGCACGAATAAATCCACGCTCAAAGTCAGTATGAATCACGCCCGCTGCTTGTGGTGCTGTTGACCCTTTACGGATTGTCCATGCACGGACTTCTTTCACACCTGCTGTAAAGTAAGTTTCAAGATCAAGGAGCTGATATCCACCGCGAATGATACGATTTAAACCCGGCTCATCGAACCCCATATCATCTAAGAACATCTCTTTATCTTCATCTTCGAGCTGCGAGATCTCCGCCTCAATTGCGGCGCAGATAGGAACTACAAATGAGTTCTCTGAAGCCGCATACGCTTCAACTGCCGCTAAAAGCGGATTGTTTTCAAAGCCATCTTCATTGACGTTCGCGATATACATCACAGGTTTTAAAGTGAGGAAGTGGAAATCACGAAGCAAGAAACGCTCTTCCGCATCAAGGCCGAGTGAACGCAAGCTTTTCGCTTCATTTAATACCGGTAAAACTTTACTCTTTAAAAGCTCAACCTGTGCAACTGCCGTTTTATCACCGCCTTTTGCAATACGCTCAAGACGCTGAACGCCGCGCTCAGCACTTGCAAGGTCCGCAAGCGCAAGCTCTGTATTAATCACTTCGATATCATCGATGGGATCAATCTTCCCCGCAACATGAACGATATCGTCATTTTCAAAACAACGAACAACATGCGCAATGGCGTTTGTTTCGCGAATATTTGCCAGGAATTGGTTACCGAGTCCTTCCCCTTTTGATGCACCTTCCACTAAACCGGCAATATCCACAAAATCTATAAATGTTTGCTGAACACGCTCAGGTTTTACGATCGCAACTAATGGCGCAATACGTTCATCAGGAACATTCACACGCCCTACATTTGGCTCGATTGTGCAAAACGGATAGTTTGCAGCATCAATGCCCGCATTGGTTAATGCATTAAAGAGTGTCGATTTACCAACATTTGGGAGACCCACAATTCCACACTGAATAGCCATAAAAAATTCCTTTCAATTAACGGTTATTTACGATGAAGTTCATTCATCGCTTTTTCATATTCACCTGCAACAAATTCCGGCAAAACACGTCTTGCCGCATCAATTGCATTAAAGATCTCATTCTCTTCCTTCTCCGGCGTCTTCGTTAATACAAAGCCGGCTACTTGTGAAGAATGCCCAGGATGGCCAATACCAATCCTCAATCGCATAAAGTCTTTTGATCCCAATAGTTCAATGATACTTCTTAAGCCATTATGCCCACCATGTCCGCCACCTTTTTTAAAACGTGCAACGCCAGGGGGAAGATCTAATTCATCATGAACCACTAAAATCTCTTCTGGCATTATCTTATAAAAGAGCGCAAGTGCAACCACTGATTCGCCACTTTTATTCATATATGTTTCAGGCTCAAGAAGATAGACCTTTTGGGCACCAAATAGCTGCTCGCCGACTAATCCTTTAAAACGATTATTCAAGGCTAACGGGCTATTTCTAATACTATCAATAAACCAAAAACCCGCATTGTGGCGGGTTTTTGCATATTGAAGCCCCGGGTTACCGAGGCCAACAATCATTTTTATCATAATAAAATCTCTTGAAAGAGCGTTATTACTCTGCTTCTTCTTCTGTTGCTACTTCAACAGCTTCTTCAGTTTCTTCAGCATCTTCTTCAACCGCTACGCGTGGTTCTACGATCGCAACAACAGGTTGGTCATTCATCTCTTCAGGATTCATGATGTTTACAAATTCAACACCTTCAATCGCAGGAATATCAGAGATCATCACGTGACCACCCACTGGTACATTCGCAATATCAACTTGGATTGCATGTGGAAGATCTTTTGGTAAGCAAGATACCGCAAGTGTTGCTTCATGAAGTGTCACGATACCGCCGTTTACAACACCCACAGATTTTGTTTCGTTAAGAAGTTCAACTGGAACATCAACAACGATTACTTCGTCAGCACGTACGCGCATAAAGTCTAAATGCGTGATGATTGGCTTGTATGGGTGACGTTGAACGTCGCGAAGAATCGCTGATTCTTTCTTACCGTCAATGATTACATCAACGATTGAAGTATAGATATCAGAAGTACGGAAGCGCTTTAACACTTCGTTATGATTTAAAACGATGCTTACAGCTTCTTTATCAGCGCCGTAAATGATTGCAGGAATATTGCCAGAATGACGTAGGCGGCGGCTCGCACCTTTACCTAAATCTGTACGTACAACACCTTCAAAAAAGAAATTTGACATTGGTTTGCTCCAATTAAAAGTTTAAATTGCGTTATAACCGCGACCAGTTATAACAGTCAAGCCCAAAATTATACGGTTATTCCCCGGCATTTGCAATTGTAATTGACTTCAGCTTCAGATTTAAGCGCAATTCTTTACCGCGCTTACCCCGTTCATCGACTAGGGTTTCCCACTCACTCGGCGTTAATTTAAACTTACGTTTGCCATACTCAACCTCTAAAGTATCTACTTTTGAGAAGATTAAAATTCCCACTAAGCTATCTTTCTTCGCCTTAAACTGCGCACCCGGAATGCCAATTAATTGATTGCCCTTGCCTCGCGCCATCTGTGGCAATTCTGAGAGCGGAACGACCAAAAATCTTCCCTGCTCACTTACAACAATCACAAACTGATTATCAATATCGGTGACTTTCTGTGGTGGCAATAATACAGCGCCATCACCTAAATTCACGATCGATTTACCGGCTTTTTGACGAGTTAAGAATTCACTATAAGATCCGATAAATCCATAACCATTCGAAGCACTCAAGAGATAGAGACTATCTTCTTTATCAAGGATGATCTGTTCAATCTTCGCACCCTCAGCAAGATTGATTCGCGTTGTGATCGGCTCGCCTTGTGTTCTAGCTGTCGGTAAAGTATGTGCTGGCGTACTAAAACTTCTGCCTGTGCTATCAAATAGTACAAGTTGCTGATTATTACGCCCAACACATGCTGTAAAGAAGCCATCGCCTGTTTTATAGTGAAGTGATTCCGGATCGATATCCAATGTTTTAGCCGCTCTTACCCAGCCCATTTTTGATAATACAATCATCACAGGCTCACTTGAAACAAGCGTTGATTCATCAATTGCTTCCGCCGCTTCTCGCTCAATTAATTTTGAACGGCGATCATCCCCGTATTTCTCTGCATCTTCTGCCACTTCTGATTTTATCAAATCATTAATTTTCTGCGGGCTCGCAAGATGGGCAAGGATATCATTCAATTTTGCGCGAAGCTCTGCTTCCTCACCCTTTAATTTCATCTCTTCAAGTTTCGCAAGTTGGCGTAACTTAGTTTCAAGAATATAATCAGCCTGCGTTTCAGACAGATTAAAAGCTTCCATCAACATGGCCTTTGGCTCATCTTCAAAACGAATAATGCGAATCACTTCATCTAAGTTCAAAAAGGCAATCAGTAACCCTTCAAGTAAATGCAGTCGTCTTTCTATACGATTTTTATGGAACGTGAGGCGGCGAATAACGGTATCACGGCGGAACTCAATCCACTCCAGTAAAATTCGATCCAGCGATTTCACCTTTGGTGTTAAATCAAGACCAATCATATTCATATTGACGCGAAATGGTTTTTCCAGCTCTGTCGTTGCAAAAAGGTGATTCATCACCATATCAACGTCCACCCGATTTGAACGCGGAATTAAGACAATTCGTACCGGCTCATCATGGTCGGACTCATCTCGAATGTCTTCGATCATCGGCAATTTTTTCGCTTGCATTTGTGCCGCGATCTCTTGCTGAATACGCTCACCCGATACTTGATAAGGAAGCTCATAGATTATGATCTCCCCATTCTCTTCACGATAACGCGCACGAACGCGGACAGACCCTCTACCCTTTTCATAGATTGAATGTAGCTCGGCTTTTGGCGTAATAATCTCGCCGCCGGTAGGATAATCGGGCGCCGGAATAATTTTCGTCAGTGCTTTTAAGCCCATCTCAGGGTTATCTATCAGCGCGCATACACCTTTGGCCACTTCTCTTAAATTGTGCGAGGGAATATCTGTCGCCATACCTACCGCGATTCCAGAGCCCCCATTTAACAGGATATTCGGCAATCTTGCCGGCAACAATCTCGGCTCTTCTAATGAACCATCAAAGTTTGGAACCCAATCAGTGGTTCCCTCGCCGAGCTCTTTTAGAAGCAGCTCTGCATATTTAGAGAGTTTAGATTCAGTATAACGCATAGCCGCAAACGATTTTGGGTTATCGAGCGAACCAAAGTTCCCTTGCCCTTCCACAAGCGGATAACGATATGAGAATGGCTGCGCCATCAATACCATCGCTTCATAACAAGCACTATCGCCATGGGGGTGATACTTACCCAATACGTCCCCAACGGTACGCGCGGATTTCTTTGGCTTCGAGCTAGCATTCAATCCGAGTTCACTCATTGCGTAGATAATACGGCGCTGAACAGGCTTTAAACCATCGCCTATATAAGGCAGTGCACGATCCATGATGACGTACATCGAGTAATTGAGATATGCCTCTTCGGCAAAATCCGCCATCGGGCGTACTTCAAAGTTTTTATTTGTAAAGCTACTCATATTTCTCTCATTTATTTGGATACACCAAGTCATTTACAAATATTATTTATAAATACTGCCAATGACTGATCATTAATGATAATAGTTTGTATATTATTTGTTTTATTAATATTTACTAGCGTTAATTACATCACCAGCTTAAATATTGATATAAAAAAAGTGATTCACTAAAAGCATTTAAATAAAAAACCCATCTCAGTTATATCGTGTAGATGGGTTTTATACTGTTAAGAACCGATAGTTTTATCGCTTCTTAATGAATATTGCGGTTTTAAAATTCAAATTCAGGCTTATCTTCAAATCCAATTAAGCGCTCAAGATCTCTTTCATAAACGGGTGTCTCACGAATTTCACCAGCAATTTTTGAAAATACCGTGACACTCATAGCGTTAACCTTGCCCACTGTTGCAAGAAGACGCCCTTTTTCATTTAAAAGATCGAAATAAGCCGCAGGCACTTCTTTCATTGAACCTGTAAAAATAATGGCATCGAATGTACCAAGTGATGCAAACAGATCTTTAAAGTCACCTGTTTTATATTCAATATTGGTAAAGCCTAACTCTCGCGTGATTGCTTCTGCATTCACGTTAAAACGATCGACAATATCAACAGCTACCACTTCATTGCCAAGACGTGACGCACATGCCGCTAAAAAGCCGCTGCCCGAACCCACGATTAAAACGCGTTCATTATCTTGAATCGCAATCTCTTGTAGGAATCGACCTTCATATGTCGGTGGCAACATAAAATGCGTTTCGCTTAATGGAATACGCGATTCTGAATATGCAAGCGCCTCATACTCTTTTGGCACAAATTGATGGCGTGAAACAACATCAAGCACATCTAATACGCGTTGATTGAGAATATTCCATGGTCTTAACATCTGCTGAATCATATTCGTACGAGCTTGCTGGATTTTAAGTTCGTTATCTAACATTTTTCCACCTTTACAAAGAGTCTATATCTTTAAACCAATAATCCTAATAATCATGACATGATAACACCATTCAAAAATTCGTTGAAATTATTACTCAGCAATAGTTGCAAGCAACCGCCGGAAAAACTAAACTAGTGGCGCACCACATCTTTTGTTCTTAACCCCTAAGGAATAAATTCATGTTTAAAAATATCTCCCTAAAAGAATTCGATCCTGCGTTATTTGATGCTGTTGAGCATGAAAACAAACGTCAGCAAGATCATATCGAACTGATCGCTTCAGAAAACTACTGTTCACCACTTGTAATGGAACTTCAAGGTTCACAACTTACAAACAAATATGCAGAAGGTTATCCTGGTAAACGTTACTACGGCGGCTGTGAATTTGTTGATATCGCTGAAGATTTAGCAATCGAGCGCGCGAAAAAACTTTTCGATGCTGATTATGCAAACGTACAACCGCATTCCGGTTCACAAGCAAATGGTGCTGTATACTTAGCGCTTTTAGAAGCTGGCGATACAGTTCTGGGCATGAGCCTTGATCACGGTGGCCATTTAACACATGGCGCAAAAGTAAACTTCTCTGGTCGCACTTACAATGCTGTTCATTATGGCGTTGATGCAGATGGTTTAATCGATTATGACGAAGTGGAAAGACTTGCACTCGAACATAAACCAAAAATGATCGTGGCAGGCTTCTCAGCTTACTCTAAAACTTTAGACTTCAAACGTTTCCGTGAGATTGCAGATAAAGTAGGTGCATACCTCTTTACTGATATCGCGCACGTTGCAGGGTTAATCGTCACAGGTCTTTACCCTAACCCGATTGAGTATGCGGACGTTGTCACAACAACAACCCATAAAACACTTCGTGGTCCTCGTGGCGGTTTAATCCTCACTAAAAATAGACCAGAACTTGAGAAAAAGCTCAATTCAGGTATCTTCCCTGGTATTCAAGGGGGGCCTTTAATGCATGTGATTGCTGCTAAAGCCGTTGCATTCTTGGAAGCACTTCAACCTGAATTTAAAGACTATCAACAACAAGTGATTACAAATGCTAAAACAATGGCACGTGTATTCCAATCTCGTGGTTATAAAATCGTGTCTAACGGTACAGATAACCACTTGATGCTCGTAGACTTAGTTGATCGTGGTTTAACAGGTAAACAAGCCGATGAAGCTTTAGGTCGCGCGAATATCACTGTTAACAAGAACTCAGTCCCCAATGATCCACAATCACCCTTTGTCACTTCAGGTATCCGTATCGGAACACCAGCAATTACAACACGTGGTTTTAAAGAAGCACAATGTGATCTTTTAGCGAACTGGATCTGTGACATCCTCGACAATATCGAAGATGATGCTTTAATTGAGCGCATCGCTGGTAATGTTGTCGGTCTTTGCGACAAGTTCCCTGTGTATCCTGACTCTGTAATTTAAATTTATAAATACACTCACTACACTTATACTTTTACTTCAATCCAGTAGGAGATAAGCGTGATAGTACTTAAAGGCTCACTTCACTTTGAAGTGAGCCTTTTTTATGCTTTCAATCTTGAGCGCTATTTTATTTTCTTTCCCTTATCTCCGTATTACGCACCGTCTACATTAGAGCATTTATCCTCCCATTTTCGAAAACCTAATAATAAAATACCCGTACTTTCTTCATTATTAACTTGACCATTCCCCAAAAACCTTCTATGTTTTATATCATACATAAAATACATGTTTAGTATTAAAGTAAACAAATACGAGGATTATAATGGCTAGATTGACTATTCATACTTTAGATACCGCGCCTGAACAGGCAAAATCACGCGTTGAGCTTGTACAAAAAAACTCAGGATTCATTCCTAATTTAATCGGTGTACTCGCGAATGCACCCGCTGCCTTAGAGATGTATCAGGAAGTGGGGAAACTCAATGGGCAAACGAGCCTAAGCGCAGCTGAAATAGAAGTCATACAAATTACAGCTGCCAAAATCAATGAATGTGCTTTTTGTGTTGCAGGACATACCAAAATATCAACGCTTAAAAAACTCTTTACTGATGAAGTATTAACATCCATCCGTAACGTAGAAGAGTTCTCCAAGCTTGATTATAAACTAAATGCCTTAGCTCGCTACACCACCGCCTTAATCCTAAATAAAGGCGCTGTCAGTGATCAAGAGCTCGCGGATTTCTTAGCAGCCGGCTATACCGAGCAACAAGCTGTTGAAGTAATACTCGGTATCGCCTTAGCCACGTTATGCAACTATACCAACAACTTAGCCAAAACTGAGATAAATAGAGAGTTAATCGACTTTGCCTAATTATCTTCTTGTTAAAAAGGAAATTAAAAATGACAGACAGTGCTTTTTTACAAAAGATAACTGATCACGCTCAGAATAATTTACGCCCACTCATTCATAAAATTGATCGTGAAGGTTTCTATCCAGAAAGCTACTTGCGAGATCTTGGGCGTTTAGGCGGATTTGCTGCACTAGGATCTAAACCATATGGCGGACTAGAGCTGGGCTTAAATATGCAGATCAAAATCATTCAAGAAGTCGGCAAAGAATGTGGTGCGACCGCATTTTCAGTCTGGTGTCAAACTGCTTGTGCTTGGTATCTGCATAAAAGTCCCCGACAGACTGTTCGTAAGAAGTATTTAAAAAATATCCTACAAGGAAAACTACTCGCCGGTACAGGTATGTCTAATACCATCAAACACTTATCCAAAATTGAAAAACATCTTCTACAGGCAGAAAAAACAACGGATGGATATCGTATTAATGGGATCTTACCTTGGGTTTCTAATATTGGAATCGATCATGTTTGGGCGGCAACCGCGCAAATAAGCTCAGATAAATTTATTATGTTTATGGTTCGGGGCAATCAAAAAGGTATTAAACTCAATGACTGCCCGGAATTTTGTGCTTTAGAAGGAACAAATACCTTTGCGGTGCGATTTAATGATGTCCATATCAAAGAGGAGGATTTACTTGCAGACACTGAAGAATTTGATCAATATATTCAATCCATAAAGCCCGGGTTTATATTATTACAAATAGGTATTGGTGCTGGCGTAATAGAGGGCTGCATTAAAATTATGCGTGAAAGTAATGTGCTTACCCAGCATGTGAATCAATATTTAGATATCAATGATCTCGAAGCACAATCACAGCTCAAGAACCTGCTTGAACAAACAGCATTATTAGCACAACAAGCCGATAACAATGCGCATCCTCTTGGTATTCTCCCTATTTTAGAAACGCGATTACAGGCAGCCGAAACATCATTAGCCGTCGCGCAATCTGCTGCTCTTCATGCCGGAGCTAAAGGTTATCTTATGCGCCATGCAGCACAAAGACGTTCTCGTGAAGCTTTATTTGTCGCGATTGTGACGCCTGCAATTAAACATTTACGGCAAGATATTGCCAAGCTAACACAGAGTGTTCATCATCACTCGGAGGGTCATAATGGCACGTTATATTTGTAATATTTGTGGCTGGATTTATGATGAAGCACTAGGTGATGAGGAACATGGATTCGCGCCAGGCACATTATTTACTGATATCCCTGATGATTGGGAATGCCCAGATTGTGGGGTTCGGAAAGAACATTTCACTCGACTTCCCGATTGAGCCAAAGGATCTTTATCATGATTTTACAAGCAAGCGGTATAAGTCTTGGTTATAAACAAGAAAATGGTCATTTTCAACGAATACTACAAGACTTTGACCTCTCTTTATCGGCAGGAGAACTCATTACCATTCTAGGCCCTAGTGGTGTCGGGAAATCATCCCTACTGAGAGTATTAGCAGGATTACAGCCAGCCGAAAATGGCCAGGTAAAATTATTCAATCAAATCATCTCAGAACCACATCCCCGAATGGCTTTTGTATTCCAACATCCTTCGCTATTACCTTGGTTAAATGTGCATGATAATGTTGGTTTTGGGCTTCGTTTCAAAAGCCAGCCCAAAATAACAAAGAAAGATTCCGATAAAAGAATCCGTGAAGCACTTCAGGATGTCAATCTCGAACATGCATCTAGACTTCATCCTCAGGCTTTATCCGGTGGGATGGCGCAAAGAGTAGCACTTGCTAGAGCACTCGCTAAATCACCTGAAATTATTCTATTAGATGAGCCCTTTAGCGCACTCGATAAAATCACCCGCACGCAAATGCAGATTCTATTATCAACGTTGATTAAGAAGCACAATACCGCCGCAATATTGGTCACTCATGATATTGATGAAGCACTATTAGTTTCTGATCGAATCATATTAATAGGTGAAATGCCGGGGCGTATCATAGGCCAATGGGCTATTCCTAAGTATCAGGGGCATGAAGAGGAGATTCTCCTCAAACTACAGCAACAAAAAATAGAAATACTCTCCACTCTTCAAATTGCGAAAGAAGCACAAGTACAATTTGATACGGTCGACTTTTTCATCTAGATAACAGCGTTATATCAATAAGGTACTTTCCCATGATCTCCTCACGTCGTGATTTTCTAAGACTATCATCTCTGTTTGCACTTGCTACAAGTTTGCCACTACTGCAGGCTTGTAGTGAGAATTTTGCAGCAAATCCTAATGCCCCGCTTCGTATTGGTTACTTACCCATCACAGATGCAACACCTCTGCTCGTTGCCATTGATCAAAAACTATTTGAAAAAAGAGGTATTGTCGTTGAAAAACCTATACTTTTTCGCAGTTGGGCACAACTCGTAGAAGCTTTTATCAGTGGGCAAGTCAACGTTATCCACCTGCTTTCTCCGATGGCAATTTGGGTTCGTTACGGCAGTACAGCACCGGCAAAAGTAGTGATGTGGAATCATATGGCAGGATCAGCGCTCACAGTTTCACCTGAGATCAATCATGTTTATGAGCTCGGCGGGAAAACCATTGCAATTCCTTTTTGGTACTCAATTCACAATGTTGTTGTGCAACATATTCTACGAGAAAATGGTTTACGTGTTACCCCGGATAAGCCGCTTCATCCTTCTGAAGTTCAACTCGTTGTCATGGCACCCTCAGATATGATCGCAGCACTAGCCGCAAAGACAATCAATGGCTTTATTGTCGCCGAACCCTTCAATGCTGTTGCCGAAGACAAAGGCATTGGAAAAATCCTCCGCTTTAGCGCTGACGTATGGAAGGATCATGCCTGTTGCGTAACCCTTATGCATAATCATGATATTGATAATCGCCCTGAATGGACTGCTCAAGTAGTGGATGCTCTAGTGGAAGCGCAGATCTGGGCAAATAATAATCGTATCGCCACAGCGCAATTACTCTCTAAGGAGGGGCAGCACAAATTTATGCCACATGAAAAGAGCGTTTTACAAGCGGTACTTGCACCTTCAGATAAAAATTGGCAAAGCTATATCGACTCTGGAATTATTAAACATCCAAAATGGCAACAAAGCCGTATTGATTTCCAGCCCTACCCTTATGCGAGTTACATGGAGACGCTATTAGAAATGCTTCAAAAAACGCATATAGCTGGCGTTAACTCATTTTTAAACGAACTGACTCCCCATGAAGTAGGTACTAATTTAGTCGATGCGAGCTTTGTGACAGAAGCACTTGTTCGTCAAAATGCATTTGAACACTTTAAGCTCCCACCATCCCTCTCTCGTCAAGAAATTATCATCGTTTAATCATCTCTTTTTTAGGACAATCAGCGTAACGCATATGAATAAACTATTATTAAATATTCTGGGCTTATTAATTTTATTAGCATTATGGTCTATCGGCGTTATGTTATTATCTCAAAATATCCCACTGGCAAAACTATTGGCACCGATGCCAACATTTAGTCATCTCTATGAGCTATTAATAAATAACTTATTAACAGCTCATATTATCGCAAGCTTAATGCGCATTGCTGTGAGCCTATTACTAGCACTACTTATCGGTATTCCCATTGGAATTTTAATCGGTCAATCCCGAGTATTGGAAACAATGAGTAGTGGCGCTTTCCAGCTACTACGTATGATATCCCCCTTATCGTGGATGCCGATCGTCATCATGCTCTTAGGCATTGGGAATGCACCTATCTTCTTTCTTTTAACCTTTGCGGCAGTATGGCCAATTATTTTAAGCACGATTGCCGGCGTTAAAAGTATCAATAAAGATTGGCTTCAACTCGGTAACTCTTTAAGTGCTACACGTTTTGAAATGCTCAAAAATATTATATTTCCAGCTATTTTCAGCCCGGTATTAAATGGCCTTAGACTCGCTATCGGTGTTGTTTGGATCGTTCTTGTCCCTTGTGAAATGCTCGGTGTTAATGAAGGCCTTGGGTATTTTATTTTAGACACACGTGATCGATTAGCATATTCAGAGCTGATGGCGGGAATATTATTAATAGGTCTCATCGGATGGGCACTCGATAGCCTAGCGAGATCTCTACAACGCGGCTATATCCGAAACTAAATCTCAGAACGCTCTCAAAACTGTAACCCTCTACCTAAAATATCTCCA
>CANRON010000042.1 GCA_947632245.1 uncultured Ignatzschineria sp.
CGATATGATCTCTTCATATACTTTATATTTACGATGTCACAAAAACAGGATTTGTAAAAATTGCAGAAAAAAATACAATATGCTCTTATTCCTTTTTTTAAAATACTTAAACGTAGTATTCAGATTAGCGTAATTATCACTCTCTTCGGGATAATATGCTTAAGCTTAGGGAATGGATTTATTTATTATCAGAACAAACAATTAGCACCTGTGGACAATGCAGACACCATTATTGTGCTCGGAGCACATATTGAAGGAAATCCTCTGCGCCCTAGCTTAATGCTCCAATACCGTCTTGATAAAGTCATTGAATACTGGCAGGAAAACCCCGATGTGTTAATTGTTACAACCGGCGGGCAAACACCAGGATATTCACAGAGTGAAGCACAGGTAATGCAGCAATACTTAATGAGATTTGGAATTCCCCAATCTCAAATATTATTGGAAGATCAATCAACCCGTACAGCGCATCAGTTTATCAATGCCATACGCGTGATGGAAGCCGCCCACAAAAATCCCGGCGAGGTTATTATTATCACTAATGACTTCCATCTCCCGCGATCCATGATGCTTGCGAAGCGATCAGGCTTAAATACCATCTCAGGGTTTGCCGGAAAAACGCCAAATGATATTGGCTCAAAAATCACGGCACATATTCGTGAACCCCTAGCTTATCTGAATTCTTGGTTGTTTGACTGATCAGAAAATAAAAAACAGCAAAAAGCTGATAAAACAATTTCTATCGGCTTTTTCACATCTATAAATTTTTAGCTAACTATTTGGCGAATTCAGTATATAAAACAAACCTACTTCACAATTCTCGCACGGCAACGCATGCCTTTAAGGGTTCCATTCCAGATTTGATCTACTGCCTGCTCAGCGCTTTCGCGATTAACAGCCACATATGAGACCATCGGAAACAATGTGATTTTACCGACTTCACCGCCACCAATACCGCCATTTGCAGTGAGTGCACCCAGAATATCACCCGCACTGATTTTATTTTTACGACCTTCATTGATCTCAATTGTCACCATTGATGCCGCCAAGGAAATCGGCTCGACATTATCTAACGAATGGATCGGGAATTTAGGGATCTCTTGATCAATATACTCCTCGATCTCTTTTAAACGGTGCAGTTTTGTCGCGATATTCAAACTAATTGCGATCCCTTCTTTTCCTGCACGTCCTGTTCTACCGATTCTATGAACATATACTTCTGGATCAAAGGGGATATCGTAGTTAATCACCATAGAGAGATCTTCAATATCCAATCCACGCGCCGCAACATCTGTTGCGACTAAAACTCTGCAACTATGGTTACTAAAGCGCAGTAGTACTTGGTCACGCTCACGCTGGTCTAAGTCACCATGAAGCGCTAAGGTATCAATATCTCGCGCTTGCAAAAATTCTGTAAGCTCTTGTACAGCAAGGATAGTATTACAAAATATGACGGTTGATTCAGGCGCAAAATGATAAAGAAGCTTTGCGACCACTTCAGATTTATCCCGCCCATCTTCTAAAATCACCACAGATTGCGCAATGTCCGGCGCTTCGCTCGGGACATCTTCAATCTTTACCATTTCTGGCTTATGCTGAATTCGGCGACTTACCGCTTGAATATTTTTCGGGAATGTTGCCGAGAAAAGGAGTGTCTGACGCTTTTGCGGTGCAAATGCAATAATCGCTTCCATCTCTTCCGCAAAACCCATATCAAGCATGCGATCGGCTTCATCTAATACCAAAACTTTAAGATCTGACAGATCTAAGGTTTGACGCTCAAGATGATCTAATAATCGCCCCGGTGTTCCGACAGCGATATGCGGCGCATGTTGCCCCATTGAATGAATCTGTCTGATAATCGGCACGCCACCACAGATGCTTGAGATTTTCAAATTCGGAATATAACGACCTAAACGGCGAAGTTCTTTACTCACCTGATCAGCCAGTTCTCGCGTTGGGCAGATGACTAAGCTTTGGGTTGTGAACTTTCTCACATCAATTTTTTCCAGCAGTCCAATACCAAAAGCGGCTGTTTTACCACTTCCTGTTTGCGCCTGCCCGACTAAATCCTGCCCCTTTAAAATCGTGGGTAATGCCGCAGCTTGAATCGGCGTCATCGACATATAGCCGAGATCCTTAAGATTTAAAAGCTGTGCTTTAGGAAGGGAAAGGTCTGAAAATTTTTGAATTGACACTGATAAACTCGCTCATTGAATAACTAAAGAGGGTGAATGCATTCCAACTATCGCTTGAATGCATTCTATATTGAATTCCCTATTTTACCTTGAATCTGCGACTTCACCAATTGATTACGTTAATTGATGCTTACAATATCATTTTTAGAACGCATTATCTGTCCCATATTTTAGGAAAAATGAAGCCTTCAAACAACGGTTCTCCTTTGATATAAGCTTCAAACTCAGGAGATTCATAAGCGGCCTTTAAATCATTGGCCCAAGGTTTACCGAGATCCTCTTCTCTAACAACCACAATCACAACATGCTCTTGTGGTGTTTCTTCCACAACTAATGCATCACTAATTTTAAGTCCGGCACTCGCAACATAGTTGCCATTAATCACACCATAATCAACTTCATCTAAGATTCGCAATCCTTGTGCGGGATCAAGAGCGAGGACTTTGATACCATTTAATGGTTCAATATCATTCACACTAAAACGCATCACATCATCACTTGTCACTTTTACCCAGCCAATATCTTCTAAAATACGCGCCGCACGTTCAGCATTCACAGGATCATTCGGTATCGCGACTGTCATTCCTGGCTTTACATCCTCGATCGATTGATACTTATTAGACCGTAAAGATTGCGGCGCACTCGCAGTATCTGCAAGCTTTGCCATACTCATACCAAGCTCAGCATTCATTTGCTTCATATATGCTTCACTCTGATGGCCTGCAACATCTATCGAGCCATCTTGTAACGAGGGATTAATCTGCATATTTTGTGCCAAGATACGGACGTCGATCTCATAACCCTTGGCTTCTAAGATCGGCCGAATACCATTTTCAAATTGCTCCGCGTAAGTTGAGGGCCCAAAACCTAAGACAATTTTATTCTCATTTTTTTCACTGCTAAAACATGCAGTTAATACTAATGCACTACCGGCAATGGCGATTGACTTTAAAGCTACTTTTAAAAATCGTTTAAAAGCTGTCTGTTTTTGACCATTTAAATCACGTGCGTGACTGTGAATCTGCTTATTTTCAATATTAACCGTTTTCATATTTACAGTATCCTTACCGCGTTTATAAACGCTACTAAATATCATCATGAGTTCAGCGTAGAATTTTCGAAGTGAAATCCCCTGATATAACTCATTACTCTTTTGACCATGATTTAGGGAAGATTAATCCTTCATAAATCGGGTCGGCTTTGATAAAGGTTTCAAACTCATCAGACTCATACGCTTTTTTTACAGCTTTGGCCCAAGGTTCGTTTTGATTTTTCTCTAATATCGCAACTTTTACCAAATGCTCTTCAGGGGAATCTTCAATCGCAAGACCATCTTGAATTAAGAGGCCGGCATTTGTGACAAAGTTACCATTGACAATGACAAAATCGACATCATTAATCACACGCAACATCTGCGCGGATTCCATCTCCATGATATTAAGATTGACGCTTCCCGGTTTGATCTCTTTGACATGGAATGTCGAGACATCAATTTCAGGCGCTAGCTTGATCCAACCCACTACTTCTAATAATCTTGCGGCACGCTCAGAACTGACAGGGTCATTCGGAATCGCGACTGTCATGCCATCGCGAATATCATCCAAAGAATCATGGCGCTCAGAGCGAATTGTTTGCGGCGCACTCGGGGTATCTGCCCACACCATCATCGGTTCACCGCCTAAGCGCTTATTCATCTCATAAAGGTTTGCAGTGCTAATATGGACAGATACATCCACAGCCTCATCTTTAAGCGCCGGCGGTATTTGCGAGTTATGCGAAAAAATCCGCGTTGTCACGGTATATCCTTCTTTCTCTAATTGCGGAATAATACCGCCTTCCACTTGATCCACATAAATAGAGGGGCCAAGCCCAAAAACGATCTCTTTCTTCTCGCCCTCTTCCTTGCCACAAGCGGCAATGATTAATCCCGCTGCCAATACCGTCATTAGCTTCAATGGCTTTAATTGTCTCATTGCCTGAATCAGCCCTGTAACTGACTGTTTCTGCGAGTGTTGTATCTCTGTACCTTTCGAAAAATAATCTTTATGTGCTGCCATTCCTAATCCTCTGTTGATAGTTGTTATATTTATAATGATGAACCTGTAAACTGCCGATATTACAGGTCTAAGCCCGTATATTATGGTGCTCCCGAAATCCGATGCGACCCTTACTGCTCTCACTTTTTTTAAAGATGAGTTTAGAGATTGCTTAGCGCCGCGCTAAACATAGACTATTGTTGTATGATTTCTCTGCTGCTCTCATCTTGAAGATGATGACGCTTATTCACCCAATTAACTCGAAAATATATCCTTCGATAATCTGTGCGAATCAATCATCTTCCTGATGTGACTACTTATAGATTTAATACCGATTTTGCAAGATTGGTATAGACCATATCTTCCATGGGAGGATTATGCAGCCCCGCACGGACATCTCGATAAGCTCTTGAAAGTGGATGCTTTTGCGATAGACTTCTCGCGCCGACAACACGCATCGCTAAATCCACAACTTCGAGTGCATTATTCACGATCGCAACTTTAACCGCGCTCAGCTCATCGATCATTCCCGACCTTGTTTCGCTATCCGCGTGATCCCATTTCCGTGCAACGCCGAATAAGAAATATTCCATTTCCAGCAGCTTTACGCGAATCTGCCCAATTTTTTGCTGTACTGTTGGGAATTGCCCGACCGTTCCGCCTTTCATCGCATTCGATGAATAACTATTGGCAAAATTTACCGCTTCTTCAAAAGCGCCGCTGGCAATCCCGAAATATACAGCCGGAATATGCAATAACCAACCTTGTGCTTCTTTTTTTCCCGGCGTTAAATATTGCGCAAGATCTTCTGTACGAATTTTGACATCTTTAAGAATCAAATCATGACTTCCCGTTGCACTCATTGCTATTGAATCCCATGTTTCTTCAATAGAAACACCGGGTAAATCACGCTTGACCAAAAAGCTCGCCACTTTATCAGAGCCTTCAATGCCGGCACTCACTGCAATATAGTCAAGGACGGGGGAAAGAGTTGTAAATGTTTTACGACCATTGATAACCCAGCCATCCGCAACCTGTGTTGCCGTTGTTTCAGGCCTTCCACCACGCGTTGGGCTTCCTGTTGCTGGCTCCGATGCGGCATTGTTAATCAGCGCGCCCTTTTCTATCACGGCTTTCGCAAATTCTGCATATAACGATTTATCCCAGTTATCTGTTTCTCCCAAGTGCTTACTAATTCCCATATGCCAGCCAATAGCTAAACCCGTAGAACCATCTTGCTTAGCAATCTCTGCTTGGAGCCTTAACATCTCTTCAAGCGAAATCCCCGCACCGCCAAGTGCTTTTGGAATTGTTAATGCCGGGAAATTCACAAGACCCAGATCCGCATAATTCTCTAGCGGAAATGTGCCCTCTAAATCATGTTGATATGCGCGCTCTTTGAATCGCTTAGCGATATCTTGTACCGCTAACAACCGCTCTTCTTGAGATAACTGCACTAAGTTCATTACTTTCTCCAGGACAAATATTACGAATACACGTTAAGAAACGTATATAAAAACAGATATAAATCAATGAATAGATTTTGAAAATAGATGGCTACGATTAAAGTAATCTTAGATACAATACTATCGCAGCCACATATTCACAGTGGTATTATATTTTTGACTTAGCGATAACGTTTCGCTAAGAAGTTCCCAAGGGATTGGATCGACTGCACCACGATAATGAGACTGATAACCGTATAGAACATCGCCACATTATCATATCGATGATAGCCATAGTTGATTGCAAGATCCCCGATCCCGCCAGCACCAACCGCGCCCGCCATCGCGGTTGCGCCGATTAAACCAATCACAGCGGTTGTGAAGTTGAGAATCAATGATCCTCTTGCTTCTGGCAATAAGAATTTCCAGACGGTTTGTGTTGTGGTTGCCCCCATTGAGTTCGCCGCTTCAATAATCCCTTTATCCACTTCTAATAAAGAACTTTCCACTAATCGACCAATAAATGGTGAGATGTAAACGACAAGCGGAACTATCGCTGCTGGCGTGCCGATTGATGTTCCAACCAACCATTTTGTAAATGGTAAAATCGCCACAAGTAAGATAATAAAAGGTAATGAGCGCGTAATATTGACAACCCAGTTCAGCACCATGTAAATCTTCGTATTAGGACGAATACCGCCGGGTCTTGTTAACACTAAGGTAATGCCGACTAATGAGCCAATCACAATACCAATAACAAGTGAAACACCGACCATAACTACCGTTTGCCAACATGCAATCAAAAACTGATCCAGGGTGATTTGTGTCGGGAATGTTTTTAAATACCAATCTAACATGGCTTATGCTCCTCTTTTTTCAGAGCTCGGATTCAACTCTTTCTGTGAAATATTTGTCGGTTTTTTTGATCCTTCATGGGTTACACGAACACCATGGAATCGTAGATATGCAATCGCTTCTTCTACCTTTTGCGGTGCGCCTTTCATTTGAACAAATGTGCTCCCGAGGATATTGCCCTCAATCTCAATCATATTGGCAAAGAGTATATTAATGACAACTTCTCCCTTTAAGATAAGCTCATTAATCACAGGTTCTTGCGCAGAGCGGCCGAGGAATTCAAAACGATAAATATCTGTTAATGTCGGGTCATCTAAGTTTTGCAATACTCGCGCAGGAATGGAGTCGCCAATAATTGTTCGTACAAAACTTTTTGTCGTCGCCTGCTCAGGATTACCAAAGACATCAATCGTGCGCCCGGTTTCAATAACGCGCCCTTTTTCCATAACTGCCACTTTATTACAAAGATATTCCACAACCTCCATCTGATGCGTAACCATCATAATCGTGACACCTTGCTCTTCGTTGATCTTTTTCAAGAGATCTAAGATCGCAATCGTTGTTTGAGGGTCAAGTGCCGAAGTGGCTTCATCACAGAGAAGTATTTTAGGATTATTGACTAATGCACGGGCGATACCAATACGCTGCTTTTGCCCCCCTGATAGCTCTCTAGGATAAGAATCTTTTTTATCAGGCAGCTCCACAAATTGTAGCAACTCATCAATACGCTGATTAATTTCTGCCTTTGTATGTTTCCCATTTAATCGAAGTGGTAATGCAATGTTTTCAGCAACTGTTTTTGTTTCTAATAAATTAAAGTGCTGGAAAATCATGCCGATATTTTTTTTCGCTAAACGAAGCTCTTTCGGGGTATAGGTGGAAAGATCGCGCCCATCTACAAATACTTTGCCTTGTGAGGGACTTTCGATATCATTGACTAATCGAATGAGTGTACTTTTACCCGCGCCACTGTAACCGATTACGCCAAAGATATCACCCTTTTCAATCTCAAGGCTTACATCTTTAAGGGCTTCGGTTTCAACACCATTACGCAGGTACGTTTTATAAATCTCTTTAAATTGAATCACTGGGTTTCTCCGTTTGAACTTCTCTCAATAAGGTTTTGCGATTTAAGCTGAGGGCAATAGCACATTCGCATCATACACATGGCGTTCATTCTCATACCAATGGTGAGGGTAACAATGTGTGATTCGTTTTTAATGCCTAAATTTGCCTCTATTACTCGGCTCATTCTTGTTCGCTCCTTACTTGTGTGACGTGGTTTTTGCGATCACCGCAAAAGGTTCCTCAATTATTCAATCTTTTCATCGAAAGCGCAATAGTTCTGCATTGCTTTGGTACAGCAGTAGCTATAATAAACCATACTAAGCATATAAAAGCAATATGCATTAAAGGGTATTTACAATAATATCGCTTATCTTTTGCTTTTTTTATGAAATATCTACACAGATATCCCCCTCTCAAATTTTATATATCCTATTGATATTAGATTGATAAAATTATTTCACCCTCCGTAATTGATAAAAACATGTCAATTCATACCTGAAAATTCCCACAAAACGCATAAGGTATGTAATCCCATCATGCATAAATTAAATACAACTCTCAATATCCTTTAATACCGCATTTCTCACAGGCAATAAAAAAGCGATCCCGTAGAATCGCTTTTATCTGACAATAGCCCATACTTGATGCCAAACCAAGCTTATTAACGGCGTGTTGCCTTTAATACCGCCGGAATTTGATTGATTCGATCTAGCAAACGACTTAATTGATCTACGTGGTTAATTTCTAACGTAAAGCTAATAGAGCGCGTTTCATCGACCTCCTCTCTCATATTCATATTGGTAATTTTGAGATGTTCTGCGGATACCAATTGGCTAATCTCTTGCAGTAGGTCGACATTTGCATAGGCCGTTACGTGAATATCTGCCTGAACAAGCCGCTCATCGCTTGAGCCCCAATCGACATCTATCTCGCGTTCCGGATTTTGCTCCAGCATATTGAGATAGTTAGTACAATTGCTACGGTGAATCGTTACGCCTCTATTAATCGTGATATAACCACCAATCAGATCGGGCGGAGCCGGCTTACAACATGTAGCGATAGACGTAAGTAACTCGCCCATCCCCTTCACTTGAATCCCACTACTCGCTTTTTTCGTTTGTGGGCGCACCATTAATTCGGGATCAAAATTATTCTTCGGTTTTTCTCCCGGCAATCTGGCGATTAGTTGGGCCATCGAAATATCGCCGGCACCAATATTGGCATAGAGGTCGTTTAAACTTGTGCAGTGAAGCTTTCCGGATAATCGTCTAAGCTCCTCCTCACTTAAGCGAACGTTTAGCCTTGAAAGCTCCTTTTCGACCATCTGCTTACCAGCAATCAGGTTGCTTTCAATCTCTTGCGCTCTAAACCATGCACGGATTTTGGAGCGAGTTCGGCTCGACCCGGTATAACCTAAATGCGGTGACATCCAGTCGCGGCTAGGATTAGGGACTTTTCCTGTTAAAATCTCGATCACATCCCGATTTTGTAACACATAAGTTAACGGCACAATCGCACCATTCACCTTAGCGCCCCGACAACGATTGCCAAGCCCCGTATGAATCTTATACGCAAAATCGAGTGGCGTTGAACCTGCAATTAATTCGATTGGTTCCCCTGCCGGCGTCATGACATACACGTTTTCATTGAAGATCGACTCTTCCGTAATCTGCTCTTCGCCCTCTTCGAGGACACGATCTAAGTGATCACGAAGCCAATTGAGATCCGCTTGATCAATCGATGTTCCGCGCCCTTCTTTGTACTTCCAATGCGCAGCAACCCCTTTCTCCGCATCATTGTGCATTTTATGGGTGCGAATCTGCACTTCCACCGTAAAATCTCCAGGACCAAGCACAACGGTATGAAGGGATTGATAGCCGTTGGGCTTAGGGTTGGCGATGTAATCATCAAACTCTTTGGGAATCGGCACCCATAATTCATGCATCATGCCAAGAACTGCATAGCAATCTGCCGTACTATCCACCAATATCCGCACAGCGCGAATATCATAGAGCTGCTCATAGCTTAAGTTTTTTTGACGCATCTTCCGCGCGATACTATAAATATGTTTTACGCGCCCAGAAACCTCCGCCTGAATCCCATTTTCCTTCAGGAGCGTACGTAGGGTCGTCACTACATCTTGAATATATTGCTCACGGACACTGCGCTTACCATCTAACTTAGAGGCAATTTCACGATAAAAATCAGGCTCTAAAAAACGAAGCGAGTAATCCTCTAGCTCCCATTTAATGCCAGATAAACCTAATCGGTTCGCTATTGGGGCAAATATCGTATTCGTGTTTTGTGCAATCATCCGCTGCTTATCTTCTTGTGAATCACGTGCATTACGCATCACAATCACTTGATAAGCGAGCATTACCACAATTACACGCACATCTTCTGCAAAAGCTAAAAACATCTTACGGAGTGTTTCCGGTGACTTCTCATGCGAGATTGTCCCTGACGTTAATTGGTTAACAACCCCTAGATATTGAATAAACTTCCGCGTAGGCTCTGGCTGATTCTCTGGCGGCGTGCATGTTACAAATAGAATCAAAGCAACTTGCGGCATTGCTTCAATGTCGAGTTTCTCTAAATAGAAGGCGGTTTCTAACGCCATCTTAAAAAGTGGGTGATCCTGACGAGAAACGCAAGCTTGATAATATTCAGGCTTCCATGTTGATTCTTTACTTTGCAACCACTCAAGGAGAGCAGTCAATGTAATTGACTTTGACACATCTACTTCTCCAACTATTATTTTTATTAGGTACCAAAAATATTAAGCAATCAATCACTATTTTGCAATGATTCGGTAATTATTTAGTATAAACAACCCCAGTACAGAAATCTCCAAAATAGGAGATGTCGCGTGATAATTCATTTCAACAAGCCGCTAAGTGTAAAATATTCGCTACCTACAATATTATCAAAGATTAGAGAAATTAAATGCGCATTTCTTTAATAAAGTTAAATTGATATAATATTTAAGGATTAAAGCCTAAATATACGATTTTTATAAAGGCTTTCTCCCTTCCCGCGATAATACGCACGATGCTTTTCAATATTGTATTTGACTGATTCAAAGAATGCTTAAAAAAGGAGCGCTCAATGTTTAAACTTATCATCCATATTAGTGATCGTGATAAATGGCAAACTGCCCTTAACAATATTAATAATACAATTAAGGCGCTACGCACACCCTATAAGATCGTAGTCGTTGCGAACGTTAACGCAATACAAGGATATTTAGATCCTGAGATTCGCGCTCAAATCACAGCCATCAACGATTCAGATATAGTTTTTACTGCTTGTAATAACTCTTTAGTGGGACAAAATGTTGCGCCAAGCACACTTAATCCGGCGGATGTTCCTTCTAAAATTGAGATTGTTCCGGTCGGTATTATTGCCATCGTTGAGCATCAAAACCAAGGCTATGCCTATATGAAGCCATAAATCGATTTCAAAGATCCCCATACCGATCGTTGTAGATCAAAAAGAATCGATGGATATATAACCGCTGACACACTCAGTTGTTTCAGCGGTTTTTTATGGGACAAGCAAGTTTACATTGCCTCGATTTTTTATCTATTTATTTTAAATAGACAAAAAAATCCCCTCAGCGTTAAGGGCATAAGGGGTAAACTACTCACTCAATATAGGATCATATGAAAGTGAGTTAAGTATCCCCTATTTCTACTCCACGTACCTTGATCTCGGTCACGGTGAAGCCAATCAATTTTTGTTTCTTCACATTACCATCATTTTTTTGATGACTATTTACATTTCTTTGAGCCGTATTTATCCCTTCAGCCGAAATTTCGCCAGATATCTCACCGGCCAGCACTTGATTTCTATCAGGAATATCATCCTGCATAAAGATTTTCTGAAATAAAATATCCCACTTCCCCAATGCAACCCCATAAATTCGCATCGCATCATCATGAAATTGTGGCGTGGGATTTTGTCCTATCACCTCAGTGATCAGATGCTGAAACTGAGGATACTCCTCAGAAATTAACTGTAACTGTGGCATCACTGAGTCACTAAAGGAAACAGGATAGATATGAGGGACTGTAGTTGCGAAGTGGTTTATCGCTTCCGGCAAGGCATCGGCAAAGGGAATGTAGGGCTTAATATCATAGATCGGTGTGCCATCCACGAGATCATGCCCTGATACTTCAAGCAATCCCATTTCTAAATGAATTTTATCGATTTTAACCGCTGATAACCCCAAGCCATTGGGGCGAAAAGAACTCCGCGTGGCAAATACCCCCATACGCTCATTCCCTCCTAAACGTTGTGGGCGCACCGTTGCCTTTCCGTTCCAGTTATTTTGATGAAAGCCAAAAATAAGCCAGATATGGCTCGATAGCTCAAGCCCTTGAATAAAGTTTTCGTGATCAAATGGCGGTAAGAAGCGAATCCTCCCCTGCGCCGTTTGAGCGATACCCGCTTGTCTTGGTACGCCAAATTTTTGCGGAAAACACCCTTCCATTATGGCAATCGCACGAATCTCTTTTGTATGAAGATCCACACCATTCATCTCATCGCGATTAATCATCTGATCACGCTACTCATTCGCTTCGCCAATCAGCTGCAAGAAGGCATCTTCACTCATTACTTCAACCCCATGCTTTTCAGCTTGCGTGAGCTTACTCCCCGCTTTCTCTCCTGCAAGTAAACGTGACGTCGATTTCGATACCGAGCCTGTCACTTTCGCGCCTAACGCCATTAAACGATCTTTCGCTTCATTGCGGTCAAACTTTGATAGCGTTCCCGTAATCACCCAAGTTTCTCCTAAAAGCGGTAACGCTTCGCTATTAGCACTATCTACTTTAACGGGATACTGAATCTCAATACCCGCATCTAGGAGTGCTTGTACGAGCTCAATATGGTGCGGTAAAGTAAAAAACTCCACGATACGCTTCGCCACAATCGGGCCGATATCTTCTAACTGCATCAGCTCGGTCTCTTCGGCACTCATAAGCTGATCTAAACGCTCATAATGATTCGCAAGCGTACGTGCAGTCGCATCACCAACTTCACGAATACCCAGCGCATAGATGAAGTTTGAAAACGCCGGTTTTTTACTCCCTTCGATACTTGCAATCATCTTATCCGCTGATTTTTCACCCATACGCGGTAGTTCTAATAAGCGCTCTTTTCGTAAATGATACAGGTCTGCAATGGAGTCAATCACTTTTTCTTTTAACAATACCTCAAGCCATCTGCCCCCTATGCCATCGATATTCATCGCAGTTCTGGAAACAAAGTGCTTCAAGCCTTCCAATTTCTGCGCATCACAGGTTAATCCGCCGCTACAGCGTGCAACGACTTCTCCCTCTAAGCGAATGATCGGTGAGCCACATACGGGGCACTGTGTCGGAAAGAGAATCGGGCGCACTTGTTCAGTATCCCGATTTTCAACCACAACGCGAATCACCTTCGGAATAACATCGCCCGCTCTATGAATCATAACTTCATCGCCAATCATCACGCCTAAACGCGCAATCTCATCTTCATTATGTAGCGTCGCATTAGAAACAATAACGCCGCCCACTTGCACTGGTTCAAGCCTTGCAACGGGGGTAATTGCACCTGTCCTACCCACTTGAAAATCCACATCTAAAAGCCGCGTTCTTGCTTCCATCGCCGGAAATTTATAGGCAATTGCAAATCGTGGCGATCTTGATACAAAACCTAAGCGCGCCTGTAGATGCAAATTATTCACCTTGATCACAACACCATCGATCTCAAACAATAGCGCATCACGATCGGCTTCAATGTGCTTATAATAAGCAATCAATTCATTAAAATGCGCTATCTTTTGATTTAAGGGTGAAACGGGAATACCTAGTTTATTCACATAATCAAGCCAATCGGAATGGTGCTCAAGACCTCGCTCGATATCTGGATTAACACCTTCATACAATCCAATGCCATAGCAGTAAAAACTGAGTTGTCTTTCTGCTGCTATTTTCGAATCGAGCTGACGAATCGATCCCGCAGCTGCATTTCGGGGATTCGCAAAGGGCTTTTGTCCTCGCTTTAACTGCGTTTGATTAATTTTCTCAAATACAGACTTTCGCATAAACACTTCACCACGCACCTCTAAACGTGCCGGAAAATTTCCCTGCAATTGATGGGGTAAACTGCGAATGGTACGGACGTTTTCCGTAATATCTTCGCCTACTTCGCCATCACCGCGCGTGGCCGCTTGCACTAATACCCCATCTTCATAGATGATACTGACAGCTAAGCCATCAAGCTTTGGTTCTGCAAAGTATTCAACCGATGTGATTCCGCCCCCTAAACGCTCTAAAACACGGGTATGGAAACTGACAAGATCGGCTTCATCAAAAGCATTATCAAGTGATAGCATCGGGCGCTCATGACGCACTTCTGTAAAGCCCGTTAAAACCTTACCGCCGACTTTACTTGTCGGACTATTATCATCTTTATATTCGGGATGTTCTATCTCAAGCGCTTTGAGTTCATGAAATAATTGGTCAAATTCGTGATCAGGAATCAGAGTTTCATCAAGAACATGATAGTTATAATTCAGACGATTAATCGTCTCTGTCAAAAATGCCATACGTTCTTTTACTGTATTACTCACAATCTGTCCTCTATTAATGCTATAACATACTGCAATCACTAATGCCTGCTATCCATTGATGATACTCAGCGACTGCCATTTCTATCATTTCTGAAATTCATCTGTATTTTAATAATGAAGACAGATATCCATAACGCCGCAAGTATCAACCCGATAATCATACCTTAAAATACGATTTTCTAAAAAATTGGTCCAAATATAAATCAACTTTTCTCTACTAC
>CANRON010000043.1 GCA_947632245.1 uncultured Ignatzschineria sp.
CTCGATAGCTCAGTTGGTAGTAGCACTTGACTGTTAATCAAGGGGTCCCTGGTTCGAGCCCAGGTCGAGGAGCCAAAATAGAAAGCCAAAGTTATATGACTTTGGCTTTTTTATATTTTATAAATCAGGGGCAGATGCTTTCCATCCCCTAGAGCCAATGATTACAAGCTTATTTATGATTTTTTGAACTAAAACTACTACAAACTTTAGGTTGTGTAAAAATTGATCCCGAAAAAAGGGGAGAGTTGCTTGTATTATTTTAGATCTGACGTATAATCACTTTTCTATTCCTCGATAGCTCAGTTGGTAGTAGCACTTGACTGTTAATCAAGGGGTCCCTGGTTCGAGCCCAGGTCGAGGAGCCAGAATAGAAAGCCAAAGTTATATAACTTTGGCTTTTTTTATATTTTGCAAATCAGAGTAAGACATTTTGTTGCTACTTTGAAGTTAAAGGTGGCGTTAAAATATTTATATTAAAAGAGATAAACTAAATTCTGATTGCAGAGTGAGATTAGGAAGAAGGGGGGGCATACATTTTGCTGCCCCTTTTTGAGTTTTCTTCAGCAGATTGTATGATAAGTTGTGAATTGTGCAAAAAATACGCCTGAAAACAGATAGATTCGCTTGTATTATTTCAGATCTGACGTATAATCATTTTTCTATTCCTCGATAGCTCAGTTGGTAGTAGCACTTGACTGTTAATCAAGGGGTCCCTGGTTCGAGCCCAGGTCGAGGAGCCAGAATAGAAAGCCAAAGTTGAAAAACTTTGGCTTTTTCCATATATGGGAAAAAATCATCTAGAAAGATCAGTGAGATAAGAATATATAGACAATATATGGTCTTTAATATATTGAAATTATATTTTAAAAGTTAAGAATCATTGAAAATATCGACGATTACTTGCTATAGTAGCCTATTCCAAGATATCTAAATTGTTTCAACCCTCACAGTAGGGATAAGAGAATTATAGCAATGACAGCGATAACAGCGACTGACACCAACAAAGAGTATGAATTAAAGCATCGCGGCAAAATTAAACGTTTAACGAATAAAACATTCAAGTTTGATGAGCGAATCGGTGCGGGATGGTTTTCAGCAGTTTATTTTTTAAAGACAGCAGAAATAGCAAAGCGATGTGCGCCGGATCATATTGTCACGATGCAATTTTTCCAACGTAAAAATGGTGCAGTATTATGTGGTATTGATGAAGCAATCTCACTTTTACATACATTTGCCCATAACCCAGAAGATCTCGAAATCTGGGCATTGAATGATGGTGATCGCATTGATGCATTTGAGACGGTTTTAACGATTACAGGGAACTATCAAGATTTTGGCTATTTAGAGGGAATCATTGATGGAACCTTAGCGCGCCGAACATCTGTGGCAACACATGTTTTAGAGGTCGTTGAATCTGCGGGCGATAAAGAAATTATCTTCATGGGTGACCGTGATGATCACTTTAGCCAGCAAGCGGGTGATGGCTATGCTGCCTTTATTGGTGGATCAACAGCGCAAGCAACGCATGCTATGAACGAATGGTGGGGAATTGAGGGTTTAGGAACAATGCCACATGCACTCGTTCAATTATTTAATGGCGATACCCTAGAAGCTGCCAAGGCCTATCATAAAACTTTTCCACACGATAAATTGATGGTTTTAGTGGATTACAATAATGATGCGGTGGAAGAATCATTACGCGTTGCGCGCCATTTTGGTGAGAAGCTTTCAGCTGTTCGTGTAGATACCTCTAATACGATGGTTGATCAGTATTTTATGCGCAATCAAGACAAACTCGGCACTTTTGATCCAAGAGGGACAAATCCAACGCTTATTTTCGCACTTCGAGAAGCGCTTGATAAAGAGGGCTTTCAATCTGTAAAGATCGTCGTTAGCGGCGGTTTTAATGCAGAAAAAATTACAGAATTTGAGAAGCAGAATACCCCCGTTGATATCTATGGTGTGGGTTCAAGTTTATTAAAGGTCAATATCAGCTTTACGGGTGATAATGTATTATTAGATGGTAAGGAGCAGGCCAAGGCTGGGCGAAAATACAGGCCGAATCCAAGACTTGAGCGAGTATTGTTTGATGATAATGTCGTAAAGGCTTAAAACTCTCGGCCTCATCAATTACGGTATAGAGAGTGTGAATAGTATGTTCTCAACAAAGAAGGCGTAATATTTAAATATTGCGCTTTTTTTATTGAATAACTTCAAGAATTAAAACATCATTGAATGATGATGAAATAATAGGATCAAAGCATATATGATGACTTCTAATCAGAGTATAAATAATGATAATAAACGCGATTTGCATGCCTATATTATAGAGCTTGAGGCTTGGCTTGCGGCGGAACTACAATATCGCCATGCAGATCATTTTATTTTTGGGGTAAGTGGTGGTGTCGACTCAGCAGTTATCGCTTTTTTGTTGAAAAGAAAATTCAAAAATAAAGCGATCGGAGTGATGATGCCTTCACACAGTCATCCTAATGATCTTGAAGATGCAAAGTTAGTGATGAAGGCTGCTGATATTTCTTACCATATAGTTGATCTCACTGCGACGCATGATGCTTTAATGCATGCCATTGGAGATGCCTATAATCATACGGGTGATTTGACAAAAGATCGAGTGATTGCCGGCAATAATAGTGCAAGGTTACGCATGACAACCCTTTATACCATTGCACAAACACGCAATGGTATCGTCGTCGGGACCGATAATGCGGTGGAATGGTATACGGGATATTTCACAAAGTTTGGGGATGGTGGCGTGGATATAGTGCCTTTAATTCATTTGGATAAAGATGAAATTTTTGAAATGGCGAAGATATTAGGTGTGCCGCAATCTATTATCGATAAAAAACCCTCTGCAGGGCTATGGGAAGCGCAAACAGATGAGGATGAGATGGGCGTTACCTATCGCGCTTTAAATCATCATTTAAAGGGGGGGGAAGTGACACCCGCTGAGTTAGAACGAATCCAATACTGGCACGAACGCTCGCATCATAAAAGGGCGATGCCGCGGATGCCTAATCCGCCTCATAAGTAATGACTCTCGGTTATTCTTTGCAATTGCGATACTCATAATAGCTTTTAATATTAAACTATCTACCATATTTCCATAGGATTGCCATGTTGTTTTTTGTTGTAATGACACTCTATCTGCTCATACAGAGTTATATTCTTTGGCGCTTTTACCAATTAATACCGAATAATCGGTGGCTGAAGTTAACAGGGATAATTCTAGCGCTAATATTAACGGTGAGTATTCCGCTCTCTATATTTTTAGCAAGAGATTTACCGTTATGGTTAATGAAACCACTCTATCTGGTTGGTGCAGGGTGGATGGTGGGATTAATTTATTTTTTTATCCCCGTTTTTTTGATGGATCTTTTTCGTCTTCTCAACCACTTTACAAAATGGATTGCACCTGACTCATTGCAAAAATTTAGAACGAATAATGGATCGGTATTTTTAGTGATCACGTTGTTTTATATCTTCTTTTTTTATATTGGGAACCAAATTTATCACGACAAACTTCGCCGAGAATATACCTTTGATCTAATGAGTATGCAGGCGATAACCCCTTCTTATATATGTCCTAATGAGTCAGCGCCTATTAAAACGATTATGATTAGTGATCTACATCTAGGGCATACGATCGGGCGCAGTGAGATACTTGAATGGGTACGTTTAATAAATGCAGAGAATGCAGATTATATCTTTATCAGCGGTGATCTTATTGATAATGATGTTAGGCCGCTTTATGCAGAAAATATCGCAGAAGTTTTAGATAGTTTGCAAGCTAAAAATGGTGTTTATATGGTATTAGGAAACCATGAGTATATTGCTGGCGTGGATGATAGTATTGCCTTTATTGATAAAACTCGTATACATTTATTGCGTGATGAAGTCATTTTGTTGCCGGACAATATTTACCTCATTGGCCGAGATGATAAGATGAATCCCCACCGATCAAGTTTAGAAAATTTAATGGTAGGATTAGATCCCCGTCTTCCTATGATAGTCCTTGATCATCAGCCTTTTAAAATATCGGACAATGCAAAGCATGGGCGTTTTTTACAGTTTTCGGGACATACGCATGATGGGCAAGTATGGCCATGGAAATATGTTGCGAAAAAAATTAATGGCATCTCATCGGGATTACTTGGGATAGATCAATCGCAGTTTTTAGTCAGTTCAGGGTTAGGTGTGTGGGGAGGGAAATTTAGAATCGGAACGCGATCTGACTATATGATTGTAAATTTCTGCCACAATGATTAAGGTGGATTCAATGGATGCAAACACCTTGAATTAAAGAATGTATTTGCTGATTTCTGATAAAATATACTCCTAGAAAGTTGTTTATAAAGTTATCAAAATGGTAATGTTTTAGAAAATAGGGTTGACACTTTAAGGAAAGCATCCTATAACTTTAAGGGTACGGAATAAATGATGATGATATTTACGTTATTCCACTCAAATTTCGATAAGGAAAATTTAAGATGCAAACAGTAAACTTTTATAACTATTGGTGGCACAGCTCGCAACTGCGGGAGATATCTGTGTGCCAAGTGAGAAAGTAATCGCATTTTAAACACATATGTCCATAAACCCGCATTCATTATGCGGGTTTTTTTATGCTTATTTAAACTGCAAAACCCGCGTAAAAGATTCTTTTTAAAATATAAAATTATAGATAATTAATTACGAACGGAGAGTTGCTCAATGAACACAATGATGAATAGTACAATGAAAGAGATCTTCCAAAAGCTTTATGCAAGACTTGTATTAACACAGTGTGAAAGTCGTGAATTATTTACAGCAATCGCAAAAGGCGAGGTGGGTGAGTCTCTTCTCGGTGCTGCGCTGATTGCGATGAAGTTACGCGGAGAGACTGCGGCGGAGATTGCCGGTGCTGCTGAAGCTTTCTTAAATGAAGCGAAGCCATTTGATGTGCCGAATTACCCATTTGCGGACATTGTAGGCACGGGAGGAGATGGTTTAAATACGGTCAATATATCAACAGCGAGTGCGCTTATCGCCGCAAGTTGTGATGTCGCGGTTGCAAAGCATGGTAATCGCTCAGTATCGAGCTTAACCGGTTCTTCAGATCTATTACAAACATTAGGCGTTAACTTGCTAAAAAGTGCGAAAGAAGCAAGAGAATCTCTGGATGCCGAAAAGATTACGTTTCTTTTTGCCCCACATTATCATGGCGGTTTTAAACATGCCGCTAAAACACGCGGTGAGCTTAAAACGCGAACAATCTTCAATCTCTTAGGACCATTAACCAATCCGGCAAGACCTAAATTAGCATTGATGGGTGTGTATGATGCAGATCTAACGGAGCTGATGGCAGAAACGGCAAAATTGTTGGGGTATGAGCATGTTTTAGTTGTTCATGGCGGCGGAATGGATGAAGTTGCGCTGCATGCACCGACTAAGGTATCGGAGTTGAAAGCGGGTATTATTTCAACCTATTATGTCGAGCCTGCTGATTTTGGTCTCAATGTGCATCCCATAGAAGCATTACGAGGAGGGGATGCCTTAGAAAATCGTCGCACACTTTTAACCATGCTTCATGGGAAAGCACCAGAAGCGCATCGTCATGCGGTTGCTATTAATGTGGCCATGCTACTGAAGTTATTTGGTCGTGATGATTTAAAAGCGAATGCGCAAGAAGCATTGCGTGCGATTAGCGAAGGGAAGGCATTGACACTACTTGAAAAAATTACGGGTAATGAGTTTGAGCTAACAGGTGAAATTATTTCGGCAAAGAAAAAGGCATAATAATTCACGGATGCGGATGAAATACTGCATCGAAATTCAATTAGGGTGCGTAGAAGCGTATTTGAATAGACACTAAAAGAAGAAAAATCTTGAGAAGAGGGTTCAAAATGAGTGGGACAGTATTAGATAAGATCGTAGCATTTCGAAGAGATGATATTGAGGGATTGAAAGCGGTATTACCATTAGCGGAGTTTGAAGACAAGCTTACCCAGAGCGATCGGGACTTTTATGCGGCCATTGCTGCACGCAAAGAAGCGGACTTACCCGCTTATATTTTAGAATGTAAGCGATCTTCTCCTTCTAAAGGCGTGATACGTGAAGACTTTAATCTTGAAAAAATAGTCACAGCTTACGATGCTTATGCCACTGCAATTTCTGTCTTAACTGAGAATCGTCATTTTGGCGGAGATTTTGAAAATCTTAAAATAGCGAAAACACTGACAAGTGCACCCATTCTCTGCAAGGATTTTATAGTCGATGCCTATCAGATTTATCTTGCCCGCTACTTTGGCGCTAACGCGGTACTTTTGATGCTCTCAGTACTCCGTGATGATGAGTATCGTTATCTTGCAAATATTGCACATACTTTGGGAATGGGGGTATTGACTGAGGTAAATGATGCAGCAGAAGTGCGCAGAGCATTAAAATTACGTGCGAAAATCATTGGCATTAATAATCGTGATTTAAGGGATCTCTCTATTGATCTCGATAAAACTGAAAAGCTACGGGCGCTTATGCCCGCCGATCAAATTGTCATTAGTGAGTCGGGGATTCGTAGTTATGGGGATATTCGCCGAATTTCGCATTTTGCAGATGGTTTTTTGATTGGTAGCCATTTAATGGGGAGCGATCATTTAGATCGAGCTCTGCAGACGCTTTTAACCGGTGGGCATAAGGTTTGTGGCTTAACCTCAGTTGAGGATGCGCAAGCTGCCTATGATGCGGGCGCAACTTATGGTGGGTTGATCTTTATTTTAACGAGCCCTCGCGGCGTGACGTATAAAGATGCAAAAAGCATTGCTGAAAATGTTCCTTTGAAGTTTATCGGCGTGTTTCAAAACGATGATATTGACGCTATTTTATTTATTGTTAAAGAGGTGGGGCTGCAAGCGATCCAATTGCATGGCAATGAGCCTCAGCATTATATTGATGAATTACGCGAAAAGCTTCCCCCTGAAGTCCAGATCATCAAAGCCGTGAATATCCCCAATACGGCAACTAGATTGCCGGAAATGGATTACAAGCATATCGATTACTATTTATTAGATGGTAAAAAGGGCGGCAGCGGTGAGCCTTTTGATTGGTCCTTACTACAGGGCATGGATCTGTCGAATTTATTTCTTGCCGGCGGCATATCGAGCGCAAATATTGAAGATGCTCTGCGTTATCAGCCATTGGGTGTCGATATCAACTCAGGTGTTGAAGTTTCCCCTGGTATTAAAGATCCTGAAAAGCTCAAGATGATATTTAACAAAATCGTGAATTTCAAAAAAACAATTTAAAATATTGGTAGAGGATCTCTATTTTTTAAAAAGAGATTACGGCTACGAATTCAAATAACAATCATAAATATAAATGGATAAGAGAGATAACAATGAGACAGTTAGACCCCTATTTTGGCGAGTTCGGTGGGCAGTATGTACCGGAATTATTGATTCCTGCATTAGACCAGCTTGAAGAAGAGTTTGTAAAGGCACAAAATGATCCTGAGTTTCAAAAAGAATTTATGGATCTCTTAAAAAATTATGCAGGAAGACCGACTGCATTAACGCTCTGTAAAAATTTAACAGAAGGTACAAAAACAAAGCTATATCTTAAACGGGAAGATCTTCTCCATGGCGGTGCGCATAAAACGAACCAGGTATTAGGGCAAGCGTTACTTGCAAAACGAATGGGAAAGACGGAGATCATTGCTGAAACGGGTGCAGGGCAGCATGGCGTTGCAACTGCACTTGCATGTGCGCTGCTCAATATGAAGTGTCGTATTTATATGGGAACTAAAGATATTGAAAGACAAGCGCCGAATGTTTTTAGAATGGAATTAATGGGCGCGACCATTATTCCCGTGAATAGTGGTTCTGGAACATTAAAAGATGCCTGTAATGAAGCGCTTCGTGATTGGTCTGCAAGTTATAAGACAACACATTACTTATTAGGAACAGCCGCAGGACCACATCCATTTCCGACGATTGTCCGTGAGTTTCAGAAGATGATTGGAGAAGAGACCAAAGTGGAGATTTTAAAACGCGAAGGTCGCTTGCCAGATGCAGTTCTTGCTTGTATTGGTGGGGGCTCGAATGCCATTGGTATGTTTACGGACTTTATTCCTGAGGCATCCGTGCGATTAATTGGTGTTGAGCCAGGTGGGCGCGGGATTCATACAGGAGAGCATGGTGCTTCATTGAAGCACGGGACGCCTGGCATCTATTTTGGTATGAAGTCCCATTTAATGCAGACAGATGAGGGGCAAATTAAAGGATCATATTCGATCTCAGCGGGGCTAGATTTCCCATCTGTTGGGCCTCAGCATGTGCACTTAAATAATATTGGTCGTGCTGAATATGTATCGGTCACAGATGAGGAGGCATTAGGTGCCTTCCAGAAATTAGCAAGACGCGAGGGCATATTACCAGCGCTTGAGTCTTCTCATGCACTTGCCTATGCACTTAAAATGATCGCGGAAAATCCAGATAAAGAGCAGTTGCTTGTTGTGAACTTATCGGGTCGCGGAGATAAAGATATCTTTACCGTCCATAAAATTTTAGAAGAGAGACAATAAAATGAATCGTTATAATGCACTATTTACCCGTTTGGCTGCTAATAAAGAGGGCGCTTTCGTGCCATTTGTTGTGCTCGGTGACCCTACGTATGAAATTTCCAAACAGATTTTAGTGACTTTAATTGAATCAGGTGCGGATGCGCTTGAAGTGAGTATTCCTTTTTCAGACCCCTTAGCCGATGGACCCGAGATTCAGGGCGCTGTTTTACGTGCGATTGGCAATGGCATGACAGTTGCTAAATCATTTCAGCTCTTAACAGAAATTCGTGCAGAGTATCCGCATATTCCAATTGGTCTATTGATGTACGCAAATTTGATTCATGCAGCAGGTATTGATCAGTTTTATGCAAAGTGCCAACAAGCGGGGATTGATTCGGTCTTGGTCGCTGATGTTCCGATCCGAGAATCTGCGGATTTTACACAAGCGGCAAGTAAATATGAGATTGCACCTATTTTTATCTGTCCGCCAGATGCAACAGAAGAGACATTTATGGGGATTGCAAATGCGGGGAAAGGTTATACTTATCTCGTTTCGCGAGCAGGGGTGACGGGCGTTGCGCAAAAATTGGAAAATGACTCACTTGAAGGAAATATTCAAAAACTAAAAGCAGTGGGTGCACCCCCTATTGTGCAAGGATTTGGGATTTCAACGCCAGAGCAGGCGCGTTATTATCTTGATAATGGCGTAGCGGGCGTCATTAGTGGTTCAGCAGTGACCCAAATTATTCGTGAAAATCTCAAAGATGAGGCTGTGTTATTAGAGAAACTTGCAACATTTGTGAATAACATGAAAGCGAGTACCTGTGGGAATTCATCATTGAAATAGGTTCTACGTTATAGTGAGCGAAGCTAACATAAATAAAGAATTTGACGTATAATCTTTCCATTAGAGAGCTTATTGGGGATAGGTCATTTTGATCTGAGTGAGACCGATGAGCTCTGAATTTAACAGATTCTATTGAAAAGGTTTAAAAGATGCATAAGTGGATTTATTTAGTCATCGCAGGACTTGTCGCTGTTTTTATCTATATGGTCAGTATGCCGTTTATTATGTTGTATCAAGATCATATCGAACCTGTCGAAGAGGTGAATTATTATATTCCCGAAGCGGGGCTTGAAGCGCACTATCATAAGGAAGTGGAACTTGCAAAAGGCCAAAGAGCACGTGCAAAAGAAGCGAAAGAGAGGGAAGCGTTGAAATCCGAAGTCGATGCAGATATAAAAACAGAAGTAGAAGCATTAAAACCCTAAATGAGATCGAAATACCGCAGATTAACTTTGCGGTATTTATGTATGCGATACCTCATTTGTATCTGTTTTAACGGATATAGATTGATAATGGTAGTGCAAAGACTATACAGTGATAGAAGGATGGCAGTGCCATTGATCATTCATCAAAGATGAAATTCGAAAAGTAGAGGGGTAACCTATGTTAGTGAAAGACCATACAATATTAGTACTCGTAGATGTTCAAGAAAAACTATTACCGGTGATGCATAATCATGAAGTTTTGCTCAGGAATCTAGAAATTTTAGTAGAAGGTGCATTAACGCTCGATATCCCTATCGTTTGGTTTGAGCAGTATCCTAAAGGCTTAGGAAGAACAGTGCCCTCTCTTCGTAAACTATTAGAAGATAAGGGCATCAAACCAATTGAAAAAATGACATTTAGCGGTGCACCACATCCTGAATTTCAGGCAATTTTAGAGCAGTATCATCATGTACATCTTTTAGTTGCCGGCATAGAAACCCATGTATGCGTGTATCAAACCGTCCGTGATCTGCTCGATGCCGAAATCGATGTTGAAGTTGTATCAGATGCTGTGTCATCTCGTGTTGAATCGAACACGGAGCTAGGCTTAAACAAGATGATCCAATTAGGGGCGAATCTTACAAGCGTAGAGATGGCGCTTTTTGAACTGCTCGAGACGGCTGAAGATGTTGACTTTAAAGCAATTAGTAAGTTGATCAGATAGTGGGTAAGAGGTTTCAGATATTATTTTGAAAATATTTAAGAAAATTGATTGAATTTAAATTGAGTAGTTTAATTTCGATACTATAATAGCCGTATATAAAAACTCCAGTGATCGATGGTCGCTGGAGTTTTACTAAGTAGAGTAGTGATGTAGATGACTACTTATAACTTCAATCATAATTATCGATACTCTGATGATGAAATAGATCTAAAAGTAATAAAATATGAATACAGAACTCATTATTGTATTAGTCCTCTTATTTGCGGCAGTGATTGCATTTATGATGAATAAACCACGGATGGATGTGGTTGCCGTGTGTGCATTATTAGCGCTTCCCTTAACAGGAAGTGTTTCTCTTGATCAAGCGCTTGCCGGTTTTAGTGATAGTAGTGTCATTATCGTTGCTGTATTTTTTATCATCGGAGATGGCTTAGTTCGAACTGGGGTTGCATTTAGAGTCGGTGATTGGCTAATGAAGCAATCAAAAAATAGCGAGACAAGGCTGATAGTATTATTGATGCTATCTGTTGCACTCTTGGGCTCAGTGATGAGCTCAACGGGAATTGTCGCGATATTTATTCCGATAGTATTAAGCGTTGCGGCAAAAATGAAAGCGGATGTTCGGCGTTTGATGATGCCGCTGAGTTTTGCAGGATTAATTAGTGGAATGTTAACGCTAGTCGCAACTGCGCCAAACCTCGTGGTGTCAGCACAATTACAAATAGCGGGAAATGATGCCTTTGATTTTTTCTCTTTTACGCCCATTGGATTAGCGATTTTAGTGGTGGGTGTTTTTTATATGCTCTTTGCAAGGCGTTTTCTAGGGAAGAAGAAAGAAGAGGTCGTAGGCGCGGGGCATACACGCATTAACTTTGATGATTTAGCGACTGAATATAAGCTTAAAGGGCGTAATTATCGGGGACAGATCGGTAAAGGCTCACCGCTAATCGGTAAGCGTCTCTCGGAGGTACATTTAAGAGAGGAGCAGGGCGCGAATATCATTGCGGTTGAAAGACGTTTAAATAGAATGCGAAATGTTGTTCTAGATGCCGTTCCTGATAGGGTTATGCAAGAGAATGACGTTCTTCTTTTTGATTTTTTCTATCCTGAAAATGTAGATCTCTTTTTAAAGAAATTTAATTTAGTCGCGCTTCCGTTAATGAGCAGTTACTTTAATGAGCATTCTCGCGAAATTGGCATGGTTGAGGTGACAATTCACCCTGATTCAAAGCTCATTGATAAGACAGTTTTAGAAAATGCTTTCAGATCCCGTTATGGATTAAATGTGATGGGAATTAAGCGGGGCGGACAATTGCTTGAAAATGAGCTACTTGATGAAAAGCTAAAACGTGGCGATACATTGCTTGTGTTCGGGATGTGGAAAGCGATTCGACAACTGCAAACAATGAAAAATGATTTCGTTGTGTTAACAATTCCCGCTGAAGTAGATGAAGTTGCGCCGGCAATGGAGAAAGCGCCCTATGCAATCCTAGCCTTATTAGTAACGGTAGGGCTGATGATATCCGGCATCTTTCCGACTGTATTAGTGGCAATATTTGGTGCGCTTGTGATGGGTGCATTTGGTTGTATCACGATGGATAGTGCTTATAAGTCAATTCATTGGCAGAGCATAATCCTCATTGTTGGAATGTTCCCTTTTGCCGTTGCCTTGCAAAATACAGGTGGTGTTGATCTCGCTGTAAAACTCCTACTAGAGCTCAGTGGGGATGCAAGCCCTCGGGTTATTCTAGCGATACTCTTTGGATTTACGGCTGTTATAGGATTATTTATTTCAAATACAGCGACCGCTGTATTATTGGCGCCGATCGCAATTCAGACCGCTTCTGTTTTAGGCGTATCTCCTTATCCTTTTGCGATGGCGGTAGCAATTGCCGCATCTGCTGCATTTATGACCCCGGTATCCTCGCCGGTCAATACACTTGTTGTCGCGCCGGGTAAATATAGCTTTGGAGATTTTATTAAAATAGGTGTGCCATTTGTCTTTATTGTGATGGCAATCTCCGTTACTTTAATTCCGATACTATTCCCACTTTAAATCTATCGCAGTAGTGCTTTTAGCAGTTGAAAGAGAGAACCAATGCCTGTTGATTCTCTCTTTTTATATATGGAGAGAGGAGGCTGAGACGGGTGATTCAATTGATTAAGCAGGGGTATTTTAAAAATAGAATCGTTAGTCATTTTTCATGCGTTGTATCACAAGATCTGTAATTTTTTTGATCTGCTCATAGTATGTATGCATCTGTTTTTCATCCTCAATGAGCTTTAATTGCAGCTCATCTGCAGCACCTTCAATTTGATGTTGTTGACGAAGATTAATAGTATGTTCTATCTGTAGACAGTAATCTTCAAGCGTGAAGGACGTTTCTCGTAATACATTCAGAACCTCATGACTTTTGTCGTTGATCGCAAGGTTATAGATAGCAAGATCAATCAAATTTAACATCGCGCTTTGCAGGCGGTTAATATCGCCAATTTGTTCTATGAGATCAAAGTTTAGATCTAGGCGCTTTAAAACAGGAATAACTTCCATCGCTTTTTGGTGATAGACATGCATACGATACTCTAAAAGCGCATCAATTTCGAAGGCTTCCAAGTTATGGATCATCTCTTTGATGTACCGATATATTAAAGGATCCGTAAACGCGGCTACATTTAAGGAAATCTTCCCCGCATCTTGAAAGTAATGAATATTTTGAAAGTTATCTAACAGTCCGATTTCTCGATAAAAATCACAGATACTATTATTCAGTGCTTGAAGTTCCATGTATTCTCCTTTATCTAATATTGTATAAAATCGGTGCCCATTACAGCTATTTTTATGAATAGATTGCGAATGATGTTTTTCTCTTTTTCAGAGTGATTTTACAGTAATAATAAGCGCTTGAAGAATATAACTAGGCTTAAACTGATTGAGATCAGGTTAAGCCAGAGCGGTATTGATACGGGTTTTGAACACAATCAAGAGGATTAAAACTATTTAAATTCATTCGGTTTAATCAATGCAAAATTGACATGGCAATAGCCTGTTGGATTTTTAGCCAAGTAATCTTGATGCATACTTTCAGCGCTCCAAAAATGTTTTAAAGGCTCAACCTCTACAGCAATGGGTGTGCTATATGCCTGTTGCTCCTGCCCAATGAATTTTTTAATGATAGGAAGGTCAGTTCGATCCGTATAATAAATGCCGGTTCGATACTGAGTGCCCACATCACCGCCTTGTTGGTTTAATGAGATCGGGTCAATGAAGCGAAAAAGATGCTCAAGGATCTTTTCAAGGGAGATAAGCTCTGCATCATAGGCGATTTTAACCACTTCTGCATGATCTGTTGCCATCGTGCATACCTCTTGATAAGTCGGATCCTCTGTAATACCTTGAGCATATCCTACTTCTGTTGCAACAATGCCTTTTAAGCGTTTGTAATACTCTTCAACACCCCAGAAACACCCGCCTGCAACAACAATTTCTCTAATATCATGATCTGTCATTTTGAATCCTTTATGTGTGATTTTATAACTATGTTTGATTGTAACATAAGGATAGAAGAGGGTCGGTTTTGGAAGGATAAGACAATGTAAATTTCACCGACAGTTTATTTTCCGATTTAAATCGCATGCCAATCCTATTTAAGGTAAATTATGGAGTATAAAAAAAAGACCGAGACTA
>CANRON010000044.1 GCA_947632245.1 uncultured Ignatzschineria sp.
TTTCAGCGCTAAACGGTTAAAATTGATAAGATTGATTCTATTGCTGAAGATTCGCTGGCATGTTGCTGCGTGATTCTTAAGTGAAAAACTCTAAACAATATTAAAAGGCTGAGAAATACATGGTTTTGAGTGTTTCATTATTCATGATTTTTCACCCTAATTATTTCTTACAACAATAAAGTAAAAAGATTCCATGAAGACTAACGAAATTCGCCGTAAATTTATCGACTTTTTTGTGAGCAAAGGCCATAAAGAAGTTGCTTCGAGCTCATTGCTTCCTGCTAACGATCCTACACTTCTCTTTACGAATGCCGGGATGAACCAATTTAAAGATTGCTTCCTTGGCCTTGAAAAACGTGATTATGTCACTGCAGTATCTTCACAGAAATGTGTGCGCGCCGGTGGTAAACATAATGACCTCGAAAACGTGGGCTTTACAGCGCGCCATCATACATTTTTTGAAATGTTGGGTAATTTCAGCTTTGGCGACTATTTTAAAGTCGATGCCATTAAATATGCATGGGAACTTTTAACAACCGTTTATAATTTGCCGGCTGAAAAACTCTATGTCACCGTTTACCATACAGATGATGAAGCATTTAAGATCTGGAATGAAGTGATTGGCGTTCCTGCTGAAAAGATCATCCGTATTGGTGATCAGGAAGATGGTACTTCAGATAACTTCTGGCAGATGGGTGATACGGGTCCATGCGGTCCTTGTTCTGAAATATTCTATGATCATGGCGATCATATCTGGGGTGGTTTGCCGGGTTCTCCTGAAGAAGATGGCGACCGTTTTATCGAGATCTGGAATCTTGTATTCATGCAATTTAATCGCGATGAATCAGGTACTCTTCATCCGCTACCAAATCCATCGATTGATACAGGTATGGGCCTTGAACGTATCTCTGCAATATTACAAAAAGTGCACAGCAACTACGAAGTTGACGTATTTGTAAAACTCATTGAATCAGCCGCAAAAGCAGTGGGAACGACGGATCTTGAAAGCAGCTCACTCAAAGTACTCAGCGATCACATTCGCTCTGTGGCTTTCTTGATTGCAGATAATATCCTTCCCTCAAACGAAGGGCGTGGCTATGTCCTTCGCCGTATTATTCGCCGTGCAATTCGCCATGGTTATAAGCTCGGTCAAAAAGATCTCTTCTTCTATAAGATCGTACCGACACTTGTAGCTGAAATGGGCGATGCTTACCCACAATTGAGAGAAAAAGAAGCATTTATCATCGCAACAATCAAAGATGAAGAGAAGCGCTTCTCAACAACACTTGAGCATGGTCTTAAACTCCTTGAAGCAGATATCGCAGCACTCAAAGGCGCGAAAGAGATTCAAGGCGAAACAATTTTTAAACTCTATGATACTTATGGCTTCCCTGTTGATCTAACGAATGATATCGCACGTGAGCAAGCATTAACGCTCGATATGGCAGGTTTTGAAAAATGCATGGAAGCGCAACGTGAACGTGCACGTGCAGCAAGTAACTTTGGTGCTGAAAAAATGCTTGATCTTGCACATGCTGATCAAACAACATTCAATGGCTATCACAATATTGAGGGCGAAGCTGTTGTTGCCTCTATTCTTGTCGGCGGTGAAGTTGTGCCAGCAGTTGCCGAAGGTTCAGAAGCCATCTTAATTCTCACTGAAACACCTTTCTACGCAGAATCGGGCGGTCAAGTTGGGGATACAGGAATCATTAAGAGTGATGGATTTGAATTCTTAGTAAAAGATACTAAGAAGCAACAAGATATCTTCCTTCATATCGGCGTTGTAAAATCAGGTGAAATCCGAGCTGCTGATAAGGCATTTGCTTCCATCGATAATTCACGCCGTGAATTAATTAAGAAGAATCACTCAGCAACGCACTTAATGCATAATGCGCTCCAAACACTTTTAGGCTCACATATCGAGCAGAAAGGTTCGCTCGTAACTGATGATCGTTTACGCTTTGACTTCTCACACAATAAGCCGGTCACTTTTGAAGAAATTCAAAATATCGAACGTATGGTCAACGAAGCTATTCGCGCGAACTCACCGATTGAGATCAACGAAATGGCGATTGATGCGGCGAAAGAGAAAGGCGCAATGGCGCTTTTTGGCGAGAAATATGGTGATGTTGTTCGCGTCGTTGAGATGGGCGATTCAATTGAGCTTTGCGGTGGTATTCACGTATCAGCAACCGGCGATATTGGTCTCTTTAAAATCACCCAAGAAACAGGAATTGCTGCGGGCGTTCGCCGTATTGAAGCTGTGACGGGAGGAAGTGCTGTCGAGATTGTATTACAACACAGTGCAACCCTCAATCATCTGGCTTCAACACTCAAAACAGATAGTGCACATATCGAATCTAAAGTGGATGCTGCGCTTGAGGAGAGCAAAGCGCTTCGTAAAGAACTTGCGAATCTTCAATCTAAACTGGTATTTGCAAATCGTGGTGAAGTACTCGCAAAAGCGGTAGATGTTAACGGTATTAAAGTCATCGTTAGTCGTATTGATGGCGCGGATAATCGCTCTCTTCGCGAACTTTGCGATAATCTACAATCTGAGACAAAAGGGATCACTATGCTGATCGCTGAAGTTGAGGGCCGTGTGGCTTTAGTCACAAGCGTTGACAAAGCTTTAACATCGAAAATCAAAGCGGGAGAACTTCTCAATATCGCAGCGCAAGAAGTCGGTGGAAAAGGCGGCGGTCGTCCTGACTCAGCAACCGGTGGTGGTATTGATCCTTCAAATATTCAAAAAGCAATCGATACTGCAAAAGCATGGATTTCAACACAGCTTTAAGCATATGATCATTTAAAAACCAATATCAGCTCAGTGGGTTCTTAAAATCCTCGCTGCTATATCTTAAAAAACGGCATTGTCACTATACAATGCCGTTTTTTATGGCTATTATTTTCTATAGATAGACTTTTATCGTTGCTTTATAGCATTTATGGTCAAAATCAAGACTGAACTTGATACCCGTATTAAATAAATATGCTTTCGCTAACAATTAGCAATAGTAACCTATCGCGAATTACAACCTTAAATATTTTTAGTATCAATAGCATGGATCATAAAGACATTATAAGAACAGTTGAAGTGTTCGGCTGTCGAATCTCTGATTCAAGATCATTATGCCCTTATACAAATCACTCGCCATAATTTAAATATAAAGCCCTCTAAATTACCTAATAGGATGGAATATGAAGATCATTACACAAGAAGCATTACAACCTTATGAAGCACAACTCATTGCTTATCGGAGATATCTCCATCAACACCCAGAACTCTCTTTTGAAGAATTTAAAACAAGCGCCTTTATTGAAAAAGAGATGAGCGCCCTCACCCATGCAACCATTACTCGACCGACACCCACTTCTGTTTTAGTGAAGTTTGTAACAGGAAAATCGGGTCCGAAAATTGGCCTTCGCGCTGATATTGATGCTTTAGCAATTACCGAAGAACGCGATGATATTGATTTTATCTCAAAAACCCCAGGCAAAATGCATGCTTGTGGTCACGATGGGCATACTTCTATCTTAATGATGGCTTGTCACTATTTTAATGATCATTTTGACGAACTCACCGGCGAAGTTTGGGCGATATTCCAACACGCAGAAGAACAACTTCCGGGCGGTGCGAGCGAATTGGTTGCAACCGGTATTTTTAATGACCTCGACTTTATGTATGGGCATCATCTGTGGAGCTTATTGCCCGTCGGTACGATTGATCTAAAAGATGGCCCTGTGACAGCAAATACGGATGTTTATACGGCTAGAATTATCGGGAAAGGTGGTCATTCATCTGAGCCCCATAATTGTATAGACCCGGTTCTCATTGCCTCACAAATTGTCTGCAAACTTCAATCAATAGTCGCAAGACAAGTAGCGCCCTTAGAGGCCGGGGTTGTGAGTAACACTTACATCAATAGCGGCAGATCTAATGCCCTAAATGTCATTCCGAGCTATGCAGAAATTGGGGGGAGCGTCAGATCAACAACTCCAGACACACGCGCCCTATTTAAAAAACAAGTGATGAAAATGATTGAATCCACTTGTGCTGACTTTGAGGCCACTTGTGAAATTGACTACAAGCTTGGATATGGCATTACGGATAACAATCTCGAAAAGACCGCTATGGTGCGTCAAATTGCAGAAAGCTTACCTGAAGCAACCGTTATACAAGATCTCCCCTATCTTTGTGGTGAAGATTTTAGTGCTTTCTCAGCGATTGTACCCTCAACCTTTGCTTTTATCGGCGTGGGTAACATTGAAAAAGATTATATATATCCGCACCATCATCCTAAATTTGGTATGGATGAAACAGGTTTTTTACTCGGAATGCAGATGTTTGTCAATATTGTAATAAATTATAGTAATAATTCTTGATAGTATTCAATTGATATAATTTCTTTATTTAATTAATACATCTATCATTTTATTTCAAAACAATCGATCGGATAGCCATCTTCACTTAACAATCAATCTTCTTTTATATTATATCTTCGATATAATGGAGGGATATTTTTAAATAAAGATAGTGAAATATATATAGCAACACATAGAAAATATACATTTGTAAAAAATAGATAGTTTTTGAATGGATGCTTTCATAGTCAATGTTTTTTGATCATAATTGGCTATCCCCTAATTTTTTGAGGTTCCCTAATGCAGAAAAGTAATAGTAAGAAATATATTATTGGTGGAATAATCATCGTCGCCGTAATCCTTTTAGCAAACGTCTTCCTAAATCGCGATGAAATGGATGGGTTTATTAAGAGTAACGGTCGCATTGAAGTCACTCCCCTAGATATCTCCACTAAGTTCCCGGGGCGCATTGATAAAATCCTTGTTGATGAGGGAGATTATGTTGAAGCCGGACAATTACTTGCCATTATGGAGCTCGATTCCTTGAAAGCACAGCTTGCAGAAGCAAAAGCTTATCTTGAGCAGGCAAAACATCAAGAAAACTCAGCAGAAGCAATCATCAAAGCGCGTGAAAGTGACAAGGTATCTGCCGAAGCTGCAGTTTCAGCCGCTGAAAGTAAACTTTATGCCGCGGAACGCAAACTCAACCGCGTTCAAACGCTTGTAAAAAAGGGGGCTTCTACTGAGCAGGAGGTCGATGATCAAGAAGCGGCAACGCGTGTATTGAGATCTGAAGTTGCGACTGCGAACTCAAAAGTATTGGCAGCCCAAGCGGCGATTGATGCAGCAAAAGCACAGTTTATTGCAGCGGGCTCACAAGTCACCGCAGCCGCTGCAACCGTTAATCGCGTTGAAGCAGACATTAAAGATAGTAACTTAATGGCCCCTGTTGAAGGTCGGATTCAGTATCGTATTGCGGAACCTTCGGAAGTATTAGCAGCCGGCGGAAAAGTCCTCAATTTACTGGATCTCTCAAAAGTATATATGACGTTCTTTATACCGACAGAATACACCGGTCTTTTAATCGAGAGCGAAACTGAGGGAACTGAAGTTAGAATAGTTCTTGATGTTGCACCTGACTATGCAATTCCTGCACGCATCACCTTTGTATCCCCAGAAGCACAATTTACACCAAAATCTGTAGAAACTCAGAACGAACGTCAAAAACTGATGTATCGCGTCAAAGCAAAAATCGATCCGGTCTTATTAGATCGTTATAAAAAATATATCAAAACAGGGGTTACTGGCGAAGCATTTATCAAAATTGATGAAAAACAAGAATGGCCCGCGCGTTTTAATAATATTCTCACAGAACAAGCAAATCAGTAATACGGGTGATCGATAGTGGCAATTATTTTACAATGCGGACACCTGTAAAATAATTGCGACTCACGAAAATCGTTCCCTAAATATTTGAGGCTATCTGCATCATAAAATAGTTATCTCAATCCTATTTAACTGATAAGAGTCACTGATAAAGGATCTATTCTCAGCATGAAAGAATCTGTTGTTTCAGTCAAAAATGTATCTCTAAATTATGGAGACAATACTGCGCTTGATCATCTCTCTATTGAAATTCCTGCCGGTATTATTACCGGCATTATCGGCCCCGATGGTGTAGGAAAATCGACACTACTCTCACTGATCTCTGGCGCACGAGCACTACAAACTGGTGATATCACTGTTTTAGGCGGTAATATGCGCTTAAAAGAAGTGCGAGACTATATCTGCCCTCGCATTGCCTATATGCCGCAAGGTCTTGGCAAAAACCTCTATCCAACATTATCTGTAGAAGAGAATCTACAATTTTTTGGTCGTCTTTTTGGTCATGATGCAAGTGAACGTCGACGACGTATCGATGATTTAACGAAGAGTACTGGGCTTTTTAAGTTTCTTGATCGCCCTGCCGGTAAGCTTTCAGGCGGCATGAAGCAAAAACTGGGTCTATGTTGTGCGCTCATTCATGATCCTGATCTTCTGATTCTCGATGAGCCTACAACCGGCGTTGACCCATTAGCTCGATCTCAATTTTGGGATTTAATTAATCGAATTCGTATGGATCGTCCCTCAATGAGCGTCATGGTTGCAACGGCTTATATGGATGAAGCGAGCCGTTTTGATTGGCTCATGGCAATGGATGATGGCAAAATTTTAGCAACCGGAACCAATGAAGAGCTTCTCGATCGAACCGGTACGGATAATCTTGAAGCCGCATTTATCTCTCTTCTTCCTGCTGAGAAAAAAGAAGGTTATGAGCAGATTGTCGTTCCCCCCCTCGATATTACAGAAGATACCCCTATAGCCATCAAAGCAGAAGGTTTAACGAAACAATTTGGTGACTTTGTCGCCGTAGATAACGTCAGTTTTGAGATCCAAAAAGGAGAAATTTTTGGTTTCCTCGGCTCCAACGGCTGCGGGAAGTCCACAACGATGAAAATGCTCACAGGACTTCTGCCCGTCAGTCAGGGTAAGGCCTGGCTTTTTGGTAAAGAGATCGACTCTGAGGATATTAATATCCGTAAACGCGTCGGTTATATGTCCCAAGCATTTTCACTCTATAGTGAGTTAACGGTCCTTCAAAACCTCGTTCTTCATGCAAAGCTCTTTCATGTGCCTAAAGATGAAATAGATGCTCGTGTTGATGAGATGGTGAAGCGCTTTGATCTTCGTAATGTCCTTGAAAAGCTCCCAGATGATATTCCTTTAGGTATGCGTCAACGCTTATCACTCGCTGTTGCAATGGTCCATAAGCCTGAGTTACTGATTTTAGATGAGCCTACATCAGGTGTTGACCCTGTAGCACGAGATAACTTTTGGCGGCTTTTAATTGAGCTATCTCGTAAAGATGGGGTCACGATTTTTATCTCCACGCATTTTATGAATGAGGCTTTAAGATGTGACCGTATGTCGATGATGCATGCTGGGAAAGTGCTCGATAGTGATACCCCACATAACCTCGTGATTAAACAAGGAACCGAAACACTCGAAGAAGCATTTATCAAATATCTCCTTGATGCAGGTGCCGGCGATGATGTCGCTGATAGTTCCAACGACAAGATCACAACTGATAATGCTCTGCATGATTCTATCAATGAAGCAGATGCCACCGTTCAAGACTTAGAAACGCCAAAGCGTTTTAGTTTACAGCGTTTACTTAGCTATACATGGCGAGAAACATTAGAGTTACAACGAGATCCCGTGCGCGCAACACTTGCCCTTTTAGGATCTATTATCTTAATGATCACAATTGGCTATGGGATTACCATGGATGTGGAAGATCTAACTTATGCTATTTTAGATCGAGATCAAACATCTCTCAGTAATGATTATGCAAGTAATATTGCCGGCTCTCGTTATTTTATAGAAAAAGATCCCATTTATGATTATGACCAATTAGATCATCGGCTACAAAATGCTGAACTTGCGCTGGCCATTGAAATCCCTCCCAACTTTGCACGAGATGTTGCGAAAGGGCTACCCGTTAGTGTTGGCGTGTGGATCGATGGCGCGATGCCTCAGCGTGGCGAAACAATCCGAGGCTATGTGCAAGGATTACATCAAGATTGGCTTCAAAAACAATTGAAGTATAGTTATGGAATCGAAACCCCTCAAGCATTTAATATCGAAATGCGTTATCGCTACAACCCGGATATTAAAAGCTTAGTATCCATAGTGCCAGCTGTTATCCCCATTATGCTTTTATTAATTCCGGCAATGTTGGCGACACTTTCTGTGGTTCGGGAAAAGGAATTAGGCTCTATCCTAAATCTTTATGTTACACCGACCACTAAATTTGAGTTTCTCTTAGGAAAGCAACTCCCTTACATTATTTTATCTATGTTCAACTTCGTATTAATGATTGGGTTGGCTATTTTTCTCTTTGGGATTCCCATTAAAGGCAGCATATTCACATTAACGCTGGCTGTATTCGCTTTCTCTATTTTCTCTACCGGGTTTGGGTTATTCGCGTCAACATTCACCAGCAGCCAAATTGGCGCAATGTTCTTTACTATTATCGGAACTTTAATACCGGCAACACAATTTGCGGGAATGATTAATCCCGTGAGTTCTATGGAAGGAATATCCCGAATTATTGGGGAAATTTATCCCGCCTCCCATATGCTAACCGTTTCTCGCGGCGTATTTAATAAGTCCCTTTACCTCAATGATCTTGGGGGGGATATTATTGCGATGCTGATTGTCGGGATTATAGTTGTGCTCTGTAGTGTCTTTTTACTTAAAAAACAGGAGTCTTAAGCATCATGGCAAGTCATACTGTTAAAAACAACATTCAAAATATTTACAATCTTGGTATCAAAGAGCTGTGGAGCTTAATAAGAGATCCGCTTCTCTTAGTGCTCATCGTTTTCTGTTTCACGGTATCCATTTATACGGCGGCATCTTCAATGCCGGATGGGCTTCAAAATGCAAGTATCGCTTTTGTCGATGAAGATCGGTCAACGCTTTCTGACCGTATATTAGGCTCATTTTACCCACCGCAATTTACGGACCCTTCAGAAATCACACTCAGCGAAATGGATCGTGGAATGGATAAGGGGCAATACACTTTTGTGGTGAATATCCCGCCCTCATTCCAGCAAGATCTGCTAGGAGATCGAAAACCAACCATTCAACTCAATGTGGATGCCACTCGCATGTCACAAGCCTTTACAGGCACAATGATTATTAACCAAATCATGAGCGCTGAAATTCAAGAGTATATGGCACGTGAACGTAAAAAAACAGATCTGCCTGTCAATCTTGTAGAGAGAATGCGTTTTAACCCGAACCTTACAGCATCTTGGTTCGGCGCATTAAACCAAATCATCAATATGATTACAATGCTCTCGATTATTTTAACAGGAGCGGCACTGATACGAGAACGTGAACGAGGGACGATAGAGCACCTTCTGGTCATGCCCTTAATTCCTTTTGAAATTATGCTCTCAAAAGTATGGTCAATGGGATTAGTGGTTCTGATCACAGCCTCTCTATCGTTAATATTGATGGTACAAGGCGTGCTTAATGTCCCCATAGAAGGATCGATTGCTCTTTTTATCCTTGGCGCAGCACTCAATCTCTTTGCAACAACATCTCTCGGGATTTATCTTGCAACAATTGCGCGAAATATGCCGCAATTCGGAATGCTGTTACTATTGGTATTAATTCCCCTGCAAATGTTATCAGGCGGTATGACGCCTCGAGAGAGTATGCCTGAAATTCTTCAATATATTATGCTCGCAGCACCAACAACACACTTTATTGAACTTGGGAAAGCAATTCTCTTTAGAGGTGCTGGCTTCTCAATTGTCTGGCCCTCTATGCTCTACTTACTCATAATCGGTATTGCTTTCTTTACCTTTGCACATCGAAGATTTAGAGCGACCATAGGTCAAATGGCATAATCTCAGTAAATTGGGTGATTCTATTGATAGCACATATGAAAAAGGCTAACTATTCAAGTATAGTTAGCTTTTTTATGCATGTTCAATTTATATTCAATTCATGTTTGAAGTTCGGTTATCTCGTGATTATAGCGCTCTGTTAAGCTTATGCATTTTTCGGTTTACAGTGATAGACATATGCCGGAGGGAAGTTTTTTACAACACGTTTACGTTCCCAATCAAAATAACGCGAAAGTACTTTTTCCATGCGTTGAGTATATTGAAACAACACAAAACTACCACCCGTTTTTTGCAGTATCCCCATCACTTCTTTTAAGATTCGAAGCGATACCCGAAGCGGTAGTGACAAGAAAGGGAGACAAGAGAAGATGACATTAAAGGGTTGGTCAAGCCTTTCTGCGGAACGCTTGCAAATCTCTAAGCGCGTATCTTGAATCTTATCTAAATCTTTAAAAAAACAGGGATTAATCTCATAGGCCGCTAATGTAGAATCCGCCTGCATTGCTTTCAAAATATGCTTTGTTAAAACACCATCGCCTGCACCTAGTTCTGCAACTTTTAAATTCTTTTGATCCCAATCTAATTCAGAAACCATTGCTCTACAAAGAGAGGGAGATGATGGAATCAGAGTCCCTACGCTTCTTGGTGAGTGGATAAAACTACTAATATACGTAAAATGCTTCTTGTAATCGGGTGCCATTCGCACATATCCTTCACTATTGTTGTTGCTGAATTATAGCAAATAACTGCAAGGATTTATCAAGAAAAAATATCATCTCCACAGCCTATTTTAGCAATTATCTCTATGATTTAAATATCAATCATATTGATTATTATACAGCTTAAATATCTCAATGAGATAACAATTATGCAGCGGCCTATAAAACACTCCTAATATGAACAAATGTTCTGTACAAGAACGATTAAAATCCGTTACTCTATTGTCATCATTTTGATGGCATCTTTAGGGATCTTATTAAAACACACTTTAAAATGTGCTATATGTAGTTAAAACGTAGTTTCTAAATTGTTTTTATGGCATCATGCTAGGATCATTTTAAAGTATCAAATGATATCAAGTAGCCCATAAGCGTCTTTTCATCAGCATTGTTATTAGCCGCATCATTAACATTGTGACCAAGTACTCTTACCTACTTATATCAATATGTTATCGTATATATTACAGTATTAAAAAAGTAATAGAAAGCGATTGAAAGAATTATGTAGTAGGGATTTTCTGGCACATTGTATTTTGAAAATACGTTGAGCCGTCCTTACTTCAATGAATGCATTTTTAGTTACTGAAGCTACATTTATTATATAAAACTTGAAGGAGTTATAACTATGACAGATTTCCGTATTGAAAAAGATACCATGGGCGATATGCAAGTTCCGAGCGATAAGCTTTGGGGTGCACAAACTCAGCGTTCTTTACAAAACTTCCGTATCTCTACAGAAAAAATGCCAAAAGAGCTGATTGAAGCTTTAGCGATTGTAAAACGTGCAGCCGCTCAGGTAAATATGGATTTAGGTCATCTTGATCCTGCAAAAGCAAAAGCAATTATTGCAGCAGCAGATGAAGTTTTAGCCGGCAAACATGATTCAGAGTTCCCATTGTCACTTTGGCAAACGGGCTCGGGCACACAGACAAACATGAACATGAATGAAGTACTTGCAAACCGTGCAAGTGAACTCATGGGTGGAGTTCGTGGTGAAGAGCGCTTAGTGCATCCTAATGATGATGTAAATAAAGCACAAAGCTCAAATGACACTTTCCCAACAGCTATGCATATCTCCGCTGTTCTTTCGATCAAGCGACTTCTCTTTCCCATGCTCAATCGTCTTGAGACAACGCTTGCTCAAAAGGCTACTGAATTTAAAGATATCGTTAAAATTGGACGAACACATTTACAAGATGCAACCCCTTTAACGCTCGGCCAAGAGATTTCCGGTTGGGAATCAATGTTAAGCCACAGCGCCAAGCATATTGAGAGCTCTCTTTTTCATCTCTATGAGCTCGCGCTTGGTGGGACCGCTGTGGGAACAGGTCTTAATACCCATCCTGAATATGCAGAGCGCGTTGCAAAAGAGATTGCAGACTTCACAAAAGAGCCATTCATCACAGCACCTAATAAATTTGAAGCGCTCGCGAGTACAGATGCACTTGTTCAGACCCATGGTACCTTAAAAGGTCTAGCTGCATCCTTAAATAAAATTGCCAATGATGTCCGTTGGTTATCATCAGGACCCCGTTCAGGTATTGGTGAGATCACAATCCCAGAAAATGAGCCAGGTAGTTCAATCATGCCGGGTAAAGTCAACCCTACCCAATCAGAAGCATTGACGATGGGCTGCTCACAAGTATTAGGCAATGATGTCGCGATCAATATTGGCGGCGCATCCGGTAACTTTGAGTTAAACGTATTCCGTCCTATGATCATCAATAACTTCCTCCAATCCGTGCGTATTTTAGGCGGCGGTATGGAGAGCTTTAACGATCACTGTGCTGTTGGTATCACGCCCAATCAAGCGCGCATCACCGAGCTCGTGAATAACTCTCTTATGTTAGTAACGGCATTAAATACACATATCGGTTACGACAAAGCTGCAAAAATTGCGAAAAATGCACATGCAAAAGGCACGACTTTGAAGGAATCAGCACTTGAGCTCGGATATGTTACCTCTGAAGAGTTCGATAAATGGGTTGTTCCGAGCGAAATGGTTGGCTCCTTAAAATAATATTGCGTGTATAGAAAAATAGATCGCAATTATTATTAACATCGCTTTCATCATCTTACAGCCATACTTCAATAGAGGTATGGCTTTTTTCATGCCGTTTTAATGCATTTTTCTAGCATATGATCTTCATATAAATTGCTCAATACAATATCAGGTCTATAATGATTGATGGCGTATTCAAGTCAATGTTCAAGTAGTTAGCCGATTAAACATCGATTATTATTGATCATTATCTAAGATAGACTCCATTACTAATTGTGACGGGCTTGTAATTTAAGATAGAAGGGTATAAATCTATACTTAGCGAAACATTTCACAATAATGTTGCTTAATACAATAATGAGATAATTACAATACCAATCATTATCATCAGATGATTTAACTACTCCCTAATCATTTAAAATCTTTACCCGAGAGGAATAACCATGCTTTCAAATATTTTGCAGAACCAACAACTTCCCACCGAGTCACCACAAGACTTTTTCCCCATTATCGGTCAGACATATTTAGAAGATGAAGTGGTATGTGTAAAGCGATTACAAGATTCCTTAAATTTAAATGCGGAACTCTCGGATAAAATCCGCAAAGAAACTTATAGCCTTGTCAGCGATATTCGTAATAAGCCCGACATAGAGAGCTCACTTGACGCACTCCTTCGTGAATATAACTTATCAACGCAGGAAGGACTTGTATTGATGTGTTTGGCAGAAGCATATTTACGTATTCCGGATAAAGCGTCTGCAGATGCCTTTATTAAAGATAAAATTGCAGGCATTAATTGGGAAAGTCACCGCGGCAATAGTGATAAATCCCTCGTGAACTTTGCAACCTGGGGGCTCATTCTCACCGGTAATATTGTCGATGTAAACGAGTCGAGCGGCATCTTCAAAAAAATGACGAATAAGCTCACAGAACCCTTTATTCGCGGTGCAGTCTATCAAGCGATGAAAGTTATGGGCAAACAGTTTGTACTCGGCGAAACGATTGAGGAAGCGCTTAAAAATGGGCACAAGCTACGTGATTCTGGCTATACCTATACCTTTGACATGTTAGGTGAAGCGGCAATGACACAAGCAGATGCAGATCGTTATTTTGCTGACTATAAACAAGCACTGATTGCTGTGGGTAAGGAATCATCAATGCCCAAAAGCCCCAAACCTTCGCTATCTATCAAGCTCTCAGCACTACATCCGCGTTATAATGTTGCCAATAAAGATCTCATCATGACGGAGCTATTCGAGCGTGTGAAAGAGCTTGCTATCTTGGGTGCTTCGATTGATGCAGAGATCAGCATCGATGCTGAAGAAGCGGATCGCTTAGAACTCTCTCTTGAATTATTTGAAAAACTCATGAATGTAGAGGAGATTCGCGCTTGGGGGGGGTTAGGCCTTGTGATTCAAGGTTATGCAAAGCATGCCCTCCCTTCCCTTATCTGGACCACACTCCTTGCAAAGCAATTAAAAACCACTATTCCTGTTCGTCTTGTAAAAGGTGCTTATTGGGATACAGAAATTAAGGATTCTCAAGTACGAGGCTTAAATAACTTCCCGGTCTTTAGCCGTAAAGAAAATACCGATATCTCTTATCTTGCATGTGCAAAATATATGTTATCACCACTCGCGCAAGGCTTTATTAAACCGCAATTTGCAACCCACAATGC
>CANRON010000045.1 GCA_947632245.1 uncultured Ignatzschineria sp.
TGAAGAAGCCATTCGCAATCATCGTGCGATCAAGATCGATATTTGGGATTATTCAGTGGTAGCATTAGAGAAGGTCAATGAGAGAAAAGGAAATTTACCGATTAAGACCTATGCGGTTGATCTGACTGAAACGAATTGGCGTGATGACCGCTATGATGCCGCATTTTGCGTTTATGGCCACTTTGATCAATCAACGCAGCGGTCAGTTTGGGAAGGATTGCGAAAAACAGTCAAACCAGGCGGATGGATTTTTGGTGAAGTCTATTCGACAGAGCAGATTCCCTATGCTTCAGGTGGACCTCGTAATTTAGACTACCTTTACACGCCGAGCCTTTTTGTCGATATCTTTAAAGATGATTTTTTTAAACACTTTTTTGTAGGCGAAGTGATGCGAGAAGAAGGGGCGCTTCATCGAGGGATTTGTCATGTGATTCAATTTGCGATTCAGATACGAAAATGATGCTATAGCGGTAAAGCATCTATGATAGTGGGTAGCAAAAAAAATATAAGAAACGTGAAAAAGGCGCAAAGGTATAATTTTACCCTTGCGCCTTTTTTCGGTCTTTAGAAAAAGAGAATCTGACCTTCTTCCATTTTTTTATTGCTGCTTTTATTACTTCTGCTTTTCAAATAGAGGGATTTGATTAGAGTAAGAAGAAATATGCATAGATTGTTAAGATGATCACACAACAAGTGTTCAATACTCCACCTGCAAGCATCATATCGCGTTGTCTGAGATGTCCTGTACCAAATACAATCGCGTTGGGTGGCGTTGCAATCGGGAGCATAAATGCACATGAAGCACCTAATCCAATCATCAATACAAGCACTTCTTCTGGCATTCCCATCTCTGATGCTACTGCGGCAAATACGGGTACTAAAAGTGCAGCTGATGCGGTATTACTCGTGAATTCCGTTAAAATAATAATAAATACAACGACAACAAGAATAACGATGAAAGGATGAGATTGGCCAAATACTTCTGCAACTGTGTTACCTAAGATCGCAGACGCACCGGATGCGCCAAGTACCGCACTGAGTGTTAAACCACCCCCGAATAGAAATAATACGCCCCAATCGGTATTTTCTGAAACATCTTGCCATGATGCAAGACCAAGAATCACAACCGATACCGCGCAGGCAATCGCGACATACGTATCCGGAGAGGAGATCCCAAAATGTTTTTGAATCAATGATCCACTAATCCAAGCAACGGCAGTAACAACAAAGAGAATGGTTGCAAGGATACGCGGAAGTGTCCAAGGGATTACTTCGTCAGTGACATCAATACGCATATTGAGTTTAGGCTTAAAGATAATATAGAGTACGAGGAACATGACCGGCATTAATACAAGCATCATCGGAATCCCGATCATAAACCATTGGTCAAAGCTGTAATCGAGTGCCTTGGCTGCAATCGCGTTAGGGGGGGATCCGACTAACGTCCCAAGACCGCCGATACTCGCCGAGTAAGCAATTCCTAAAAGAATAAAGACAAAAGTGCCACGCTCTTTTCTGAAATCAAGGTTACTCATGATTCCGAGCGCAAGTGGCAACATCATTGCCGCAGTTGCCGTATTACTAATCCACATTGACAGGCCAGCAGTCACAAAAAATAGTGAGAATACGGTAATACCCAAATGTCCTTTAGAGAGCCTAATCATAAATAGGGCGATTTTTCGATCTATCTTCTGCATATGAAGCGCTGTTGCAAGCGCAAAGCCCCCAAAGAATAAGAAGATAATCGGATCTGCAAAACTGGTCATCGAGCTTTTAAGCGTGACAGACTCAGGTACACCTAATAATACGGCGGCAAGCGGTACTAAAAGGGCTGTAATTGTTATATGAACAATTTCCGTCAACCAAAGCGCACCAATAAAGAAGAGAATCACCAGTCCCTTATTCGCTTGCTCAGTAAATGGTAGGAACTGATAGATGGTACTACAAATTGCCAAAATAATCGCAATACCAATGAGGGATTTTACGACTTTCGCAGGGTTGAAGCGATTATTCACTTCTTCCAAATAATCTGGGTTAGGGGCAGGATTCGCCACAATATTCTCCTTTAATGTAAATATAACAATATTCTTATTTTAGATTGCACGCATCTTTATAGTAGATAGTTACTTTGATTGCAAACCGGTTGCGCATAAAAAGACAAAATGATTGACAAACAATCTTTATCTGAATAAGACCTGTATTTAAATGGGGATTAAATACTTTCTATAATATTCATATATATATAGACTAAAAATTGATATAATTTGTCGGGTTTAATCAATGGGGTTAATGGATACATATCAAGATGATGGTATCTTTGATTTTATGAGCTAATTTTAAAAAGGAACTATTTTCAAATGGAAAGAGCAATTAAGAATTGGTGGCTGTGGGTTGTAATCGGTGTTTTATATGTAGTTTTCAGTGGCTTTCTTTTTATCCAGCCGATGACAAGTTTTGTCGTATTATCGCAGTTTATGGTAGCGTTTTTCTTCGTAACAGGATTTTTTGAAATCTTCTATGCGCTGACGAATAGACAAGTCAATGGCTGGGGTTTTAACCTTGTTATGGGGGTTTTACAAGTATTTATCGGGGGATACCTAATTCAACATTCAGCGCAAGGATTACCTGAACAGTTTATGATTTTCCTGTTTATGTTCTGGCTGATTTTTTATGGTATTTCTGCGATTTCATTGGCTTTTGCACTTAAAAAGAAAAATGTTTCTTCATGGTGGCTCACGCTTATTGTCGGATTGATTGGTCTTTTAGTCGGTCTTGCAATTCCTTATGCACCAGTGGGTGGCATCGTATTTATTACAAGTTTATTAGGTGCATTTGCGCTAATGATCGGTATTTACAGCATTTTCTTTGGTTTCGTTATTCGTCGCCATAGAAGCTAAAAAGAGTTGAATGTCATTAATTTTTGAAAATGCAAAAATAATGACATAGATCAAGAGTCTCATTATTTGGTGAGACTCTTTTTTTTTGTAATTAGAAAGGGTATAGTGTTTATAGATCGATTTACAAACAATCAATCTACACATTGAAGTTTATCTTTGGGGCAGGGTGAAGCGAAAACAGATTGTTTTTGAATATTCCCGACCGGCGGTGATAGTCCGCGAGCGCAAGCTGATCTTGGTGAAATTCCAAAACCGACAGTACAGTCTGGATGGTAAAAGATAAATAAAGATGAGATAAGTACAGCCAGAATTAATCTTAATTCAGACATGATTTATACGACTTAACAGTATGTAAAATCATATAAAGTAAGTAACAAGTATCGATAGAGATTGAAAGTAATCACAATCTTTATATGCACCAAAATTCATTGATGAGTTCCCAGTACGTATTGACGTAGTTGCAGGAATGGTCATTAAATTGAAAAAAAGATCTGTTTTAAACAGCTTAAAACCGAGAAACAGATCGTTGCGAGAGATGCATAACATCCAATGTTATACTAGTCACTCACGCTTAGTTTGGTGAAACACTTGCTATGCTTATTTTGATAGATACTTGTTTTAACTTTATTGAATACCTAAAAAGCCCCAACAAATTATTGTAGGGGCTTTTTTAATGATAATACAATTAGACAATCGATTGAATGCGCAATTAATTTCTGATGAAGAGATGATTGATAAATCTTATCTATTACGGGCAATTGAACTCGCCCGCAAGGGATATGGTCGGGTATCGCCGAATCCTTATGTCGGCGCGGTGCTTGTGAAAAACGGGACTATTATTGGCGAGGGATTTCATGAGGGTGCGGGGTTACCGCACGCGGAAGTCAACGCGATCAAACATGCAATGTCACAGGGCCATGAAACGGAAGGGGCGACACTCTACGTGACATTAGAGCCTTGTTGTTTTCGCGGTAAAACACCGGCTTGTACAGATCTCATTTTAAGTAGTGGCATTAAACGTGTTGTGACTGCAATAGAGGACCCTAACCCCCAAGTTGCCGGAAAAGGTCATGCTATTTTACGCAGTGCTGGTATAGAAGTTACCGCGAATGTTTTAGTGAAGAAGGGGCATGCATTGATTCGTGCCTTTGCATTGAATCAAACCTTACAACGCCCATTTGTGATTTTAAAAGCGGCTTTAAGTTTAGATGGGAAATTAGCCACAAAGACCCGTGATTCGCAGTGGATTACGGGCGAAGCCGCTCGAAAAAAAGCGCATTTTTATCGGGGTATCAATGACGTTATCTTAATTGGTAAAGGAACGCTGCTGGCTGATAATCCCGCACTAAATGTTCGATATGGCTTTGAAACAAAAGCCCCGGTGAGAATGTTATTACTAAACAACTTTGAGGGGATAACACCCGAAGTGATTAGCCATTATCAGTTTTTTGATGTCAATATCGCGCCATCAATTATCTGTTTTGATGAGCGTAATCCGCCTACAGATACTCTTCGTGCATTGATGGAAGCAAAAAACGTGTCGCTTATTGCTTTAAGCGATACAACCCCTCAAACGTTGCTGCAATACTGCTTTGATAATAACTATATGAGTCTCTTTATTGAAGGTGGTGCTGGTATTTATGACGCATTTATCAGCGCTGACCTTGTGGATGCCTATCTTCTTTTTTACGGACCTAAACTGATTGGTAGTAGTAAAGCGTTAGAGTTGTGGCGCAATAGTACAGTAGAAAATCTCGCAGATTCCCCACAATTAACGATCGATAGTGTGGAGCAATTAGAAGAATCATTTTTAACAATTATCAGTAGGAGTCGGTAAATGTTTACAGGAATTATTGAGGAGCGTGGAGTCATTACTGCGATTGCTCATAGTGCGAATATCTCACGATTAACGTTTCAAGCGGAAATCGTGCTTAATGATGTCAAACTTGGGGACAGTATCGCAGTGAATGGCGTTTGTTTAACAGTGACTGAGTTTGGAGGTCATTATTTTAAAGCAGATGTCATGCCAGAAACTTTAAAACGAACGGGTTTTGAACAGTACCCAAAAGGGACTTTAGTGAATCTTGAGCGGGCATTACGCGTCGGTGATCGCTTAGGGGGCCATATGGTCAGCGGCCATATTGATGGCGAAGCGAAGTTATTAAAAGTCGATGATCTCGGGGATATTCATGAATTAACATTTGAATTAAAAGTGCCGCATGAAGGGCTTATTATCCCGAAAGGTTCTATTGCGATTGATGGCATTAGCCTCACGATTATTAGTGTGACTGACCGAACTTTTAAAGTCGGCATTATTCCGCATACTTTTGAAAATACCAATCTTGAAAAGCTCAAAATTGGGGGCAGAGTTAATATCGAATTTGATATGGTCGGCAAATATATTAAGGCGCAGCATAAAGCGAGTGATTCGCTTGATTATCAGCAACTCTCAAACTGGGGTTACTAGGCGTTGCCCATTACTAGCATAATTGTATTAGATATATCTAATACACAGATTTCACAAAAGTTGATACTTAAAATTTAAAAGGAATTTTATACAATGACAACGGTTTTTCAAGAACGAGGATCAATCGAAAAAGTACGTGAAGCGCTCGATTTTATGAAAAAGGGCGGGATGATTATCGTCACAGATGACGCGTCTCGTGAAAATGAGGGGGATTTAATAGTCCCTGCTGAAACAATTACCGCAGCCCAAACGAACTTTATGATTCGTCATGCGGGCGGCTTAATTTGTGCCCCTATCTCAAAAGATTATGCGGATAGATTAGAGTTGTCGCCGATGATAGTTGATAATAGCGATCCTTATAAAACCGCTTTTACAGTCACGATTGATTTAAATACAACCCATACCGGCATTTCTGCTTTTGAGCGTACAGAAACACTCAATGCGATAGCGGACGAGACAAAAACGGGGAAGGATTTTAATAAACCGGGGCATATTTTTCCCTTGATCGCAAAAGAGGGCGGCGTTTTAGTGCGCCGAGGCCATACCGAAGCTGCGGTAGATTTAGTCGTAATGGCAGGTTTTAAACCGGCAGCTGTAATTTGCGAGATTTTAAAAGAAGATGGAGAGATGGCAAGGGAGAAAGATCTTATTCCGTTTGCTAAAAAACATGATCTTCCGATTATATCGATACAAGATATTATCAACTATCGCTTAATGGTAGAAGATGGGGCAGTTTTATTGCCTTTAAGCGACGCGGTACTACCGACGTCTCATGGGGACTTTTTAATTTATACATTCCCGAACAAGAATGGCGGCGAGCCACATGTAGCGCTTTTAAGTAAAAATCATGATACCTCAAAACCGGCGACAGTTCGCCTTCATTCTGAATGTTTGACGGGGGATGTATTTTCATCCGTTAAATGTGATTGTCATGCGCAACTGCAGTTTGGTTTAAAAGAGACGAATAATGCTGAAAACGGTGTTTTACTCTATCTTAGACAGGAAGGTCGCGGTATTGGGCTGGTTGAAAAGTTAAAAGCTTATAAATTACAAGATGAGGGTTATGACACTATTGCCGCGAATAAAATGTTAGGTCATAGTGCGGATGAGCGGACTTATGATGAAGCTGCGAAGATATTGAAATACTTTGGCGTTAAGCAAGTCAATCTTTTGACGAACAATCCCGAAAAAATGGCAGCAATGACCGCTGCAGGTATTGAGATTCTAACGAAAGGCACACCGCGATTTGAAACAGCTCAAAACGCAGAATACCTCGATGTTAAGCGCGACCAAATGGGGCATTCCTTATAAGTTATTACTGCTTACCACTACATTTGTGATTATGAATGCCGTGGTAATTGAGCATCATTTAAAAAAAGACGTTCCTTGATTGAGTAGATAATGATCGAAAGTCGATTCAGTCGGATGCCTTAAAACATAAACTAAATAGTATTATTAAATATATATAATTGGAGAAAATCATGAAAGTATTAGAAGGTCAGTTATCAGTTAAAGGTAAAAAAATTGCAATCGTAGCAGGACGTTTCAATAGTCTTATTACCAAACAACTCATTGATGGGGCTAAAGATGGTCTTGTCCGTAGCGGCATCAATGAGGAAGATATTACACTTGCATGGGTACCGGGTGCTTATGAAATCCCCTTGATTGCCCAAAAATTTGCCCAAAAACAAGATATTGACGCCGTTATTTGCCTTGGCGCTGTGATTCGCGGCGCGACTGCGCACTTTGATTTTGTTGCAGGAGAAGCTGCAAAGGGCATTAGCAGAATCAGTTTAGAGAGCGGTAAGCCGGTGATGTTTGGCGTACTGACTGTCGATACTATTGAGCAAGCCCTAGAGCGTGCAGGAACTAAGGCCGGCAATAATGGTTTTTCTGCTGCGATGGGTGTTGTTGAAATGTTAAGCCTGATTGATGAGATTGCGTAGCAGCTTACGTTTTAACGGTTCCTTTTATCTTATAATATTGCTATCATGACTGCGGAATAAGGTTCAATAACAAGAATAAAATAAAAACAGAGTTATTGATTAACGCCTTAATATAAAGTTTTTAAAGGGTTTAAGCAGACAATTTTTTTATTAACTTAGGAGGTCAACATGAGTAAAATTAACTCATTAAACACTCTTTCTACTTTGAATGTAGATGGAAAAGAGTACCATTACCACTCAATTAAAAAAGCAGAAGAGAAATTAGGAGATTTATCAAAACTCCCTAAATCTATGAAAGTGCTTCTTGAGAACTTACTTCGCTTCGAAGATAACATTACTGTAAATAGTGATGATATCGCAGCAATTGGTGAGTGGGCTCGAAATCGTACATCTAAACGTGAAATCCAATATCGTCCTGCACGTGTTTTAATGCAAGACTTTACAGGGGTTCCTGCAGTCGTTGACTTGGCAGCAATGCGTGATGCAATGGTAAAAGCGGGCGGAGATGCAAAGCATATTAACCCACTTGCACCTGTGGATCTTGTCATTGACCACTCAGTTATGATCGATACTTTTGGTACCCGCGAATCATTTGATGAAAACGTGAAGCTCGAAATGGAGCGTAACGGTGAGCGTTATGAATTCTTAAAATGGGGTCAAAATGCATTTGATAACTTCCGCGTTGTTCCACCAGGAACAGGTATTTGTCACCAAGTAAACTTAGAGTATCTCTCACAAGTTGCCTGGACAAATGAGCGCGATGGTAAAACTTGGATCATGCCAGATACATGTGTCGGTACAGACTCACACACACCAATGGTGAATGGTCTTTCAGTACTTGCTTGGGGCGTTGGTGGTATCGAAGCTGAAGCTGCAATTCTTGGACAACCAATCTCAATGGTTATTCCTGAAGTTGTAGGTTTTAAGTTAACGGGTAAATTAGTTGAAGGCGTTACAGCAACTGACTTAGTATTAACGATTGTAGAAATGCTTCGTAAGAAAGGTGTAGTTGGTAAGTTCGTTGAATACTACGGTGATGGTCTTAAAGATCTTCCACTTGCAGACCGTGCGACGATTTCAAACATGGCACCTGAATATGGCGCAACAGTTGGATTCTTCCCGGTAGATGAAATCACATTAAACTACATGCGTTTAACAGGTCGTGATCCTGAGGTCATCGCTCGTACAGAAGCTTACGCGAAAGAACAAGGTTTCTGGGGTAATGATGGTGATGAGCCAGTATTTACAGATACGCTTGAGCTTGATCTTGGTACAGTTGTACCGAGTATGGCAGGTCCTAAACGTCCACAAGATCGTGTAACATTGCCAGGTCTTAAAGATGCATTTGATAAATTTGTTGCAGATAGCAATGATGACATCAAAAAAACTGCAGATATCTATTTAAATGATAAGACAGAGACTTTACATCAAGGTGATGTTGTATTTGCAGCAATCACTTCATGTACAAACACCTCTAACCCAAGCGTCATGATGGCAGCGGGTTTAGTTGCTGAAAAAGCAGCTAAACTTGGTTTGACACGTAAGCCATGGGTGAAAACTTCACTTGCACCAGGATCGAAAGTTGTTAGCGAGTATTTAGAGAAAGCAGGTTTAACGAAATATCTTGATGAAGTGGGCTTTAACTTAACAGGATATGGTTGTACTGCTTGTATCGGTAACTCAGGACCGCTTATTACAGAAGTAGGCGATGCAATTGATCAAAACGATTTTGCTATGGCATCTGTTATCTCTGGTAACCGTAACTTTGAAGGTCGTATCCATCCACAAATTAAAACTAACTGGATTGCCTCACCACCATTAGTTGTTGCATTTGCAATCGCAGGGACAACGCGTATTGATATCTCAAAAGATCCTATTGCAAAAGATAAAGATGGAAATGATGTATTCTTAAAAGACATTTGGCCTTCAAACCATGAGATCGCAGAAGCGGTTGCAATGGTGAATGGTTCAATGTTCCGTAAGGGATATGATGGTGTATTTGACGGTGATGCTCACTGGCAAGCACTTGATGTTGCACAAACTGAGACGTTCCAATGGAATGAAAACTCAACGTATGTACAACATCCTCCATACTTTGAGAAAATCGACCAACCGATCGAAGCGCTTAAGCCAATTGAAAATGCGAACGTACTTGCATATTTTGGCGATTCAATCACAACTGACCATATCTCACCTGCGGGTGTAATTATGGCTGGGGCGCCTGCAGGTCTTTACTTGCAAGAGAAAGGGGTAGAGCCAAAAGACTTCAACTCATATGGTTCACGTCGTGGTAACCACCAAGTCATGATCCGTGGTACTTTTGCGAATATTCGTATTCGTAACAAGATGCTTACTGATGTTGAAGGCGGATACACGAAGCATATTCCTACAGGTGAAACATTGCCGATTTATGATGCAGCAATGCGTTATGAAGCTGAAAATACACCGCTAATCGTATTAGCAGGAAAAGAGTATGGTTCAGGTTCAAGCCGTGACTGGGCAGCAAAAGGTCCTAATCTTTTAGGCGTGAAAGCTGTGATTGCTGAAAGCTATGAGCGTATTCACCGTTCAAACTTAATTGGTATGGGTATTCTTGCACTTCAGTATAAAAATGGTGAAAATGCAGAAAGTCTTGGTTTAACGGGTGAAGAGTCATTCACTATTGAGTTTGATGACAGCATCAAGCCAGGCCAAGATATCAATGTGACTGCGAAAAAAGCAGATGGAACAGTGGTAAACTTTACAGCGCTTTGCCGTATTGATACCTTGAATGAAGTAGACTACTTCAAAGCAGGCGGTATCTTGCACTATGTTCTTCGTCAAATGATTGCTGAACACAAATAATCATCTGCTTTATTCTTTTTAAAGCGTAAGTTGATTAAATAATAATAAGAGATGTAGCAGTATTTACATCTCTTTTATTATGTCTGTGTTATTATTATGAGGAAGCTCTCATAACTCTATTTATAAAATAATTAAGGAGATAAAAATGAAGTCACTTGTAAAAGTATTATCAATAGTTGCAATTGTGGGTGCGGTATCTGCATGTTCTACCTGGGATAGCATGGACAATGCACAACGCGGTATGGCCATTGGTGCCGGAACAGGTGCGATTGCGGGTGCAGCTGTAACAGATACAATTTTCGGAACAGCGGTCGGTGGTGCGCTTGGAACATGGGCCGGTACTGAGATTGGTAAGGCAATGGATAAATAATTTTTGTGATTGCGCTTAAATATAGAAAGCCCTGATTTTACATTAATCAGGGCTTTTTCATAATTATCATACTATTTTTTGTTATGGCTGGTAAGGCCCGAACTTATTGGCTTCAGGAGTGCCGGGCTTTATTAACCATCTCAATAAGAAGAACCATCCGATAATTGGAATAAATATTAAAATCTGACACCAGCCAGACTTTCCAATATCATGTAGTCTTCTAGAACCCGCTGCGAGACTTGGTAACAGGAAGATCATGATATAAGTCGTCATAATAAAGTCTATTTGAATCGTAAAATGTAAGATGACATCAGTCAATCCGGCAAGCACAACAAAGATTGTATTAAAAAGTACAAAATACCAATAACCACGGCGCGGCAATCGACCCTTTGCCGACATAAATTTATCAAATGCTTGTTTATACCATCCAAAGGGAGAGAGGTCTTGAGTTGTCATCGTTGTTTATATCGCCGTAAGAAGAGTAAGGTTGATCTTTGATTTTCGGACATCTAAGATATTGATGTATGGAAATAGTACTGCTTTATTGCTGTGATTATAGCGTAAGAATAGATATAAGGCAGGCAGTATATTATTCAGTTATTTTTGTTTGCGAGATTCCCAACGCTTTTTTGCAAGAAGCCGCATATCTTGAACGATATCAGTCTCATCCATGATCTCTTCTCCAATAATCTTCTCTAGAATATCCTCTAATGTAATCACGCCAAGCCAACATCCGAACTCATCATAGATAAAGGCCATATGCTGTTTCTCATCGAGAAGTTTTCTAAAAGCACTTTTGACACTAATTGTATCAGGGAGTACTAGTGGCTCTTCCGCAAGATCAAGTACTGATTTATCACTGCGAATCATCTCTATAAGATCATGACGGAAGAAAATACCGAGCGGGTTCTCTTCATCATCGATAATGGGATATCGTGAAAATTGATTTTTATCGATGATTGCCTTCAACGCTTCGACCTGAATCGAAGGCTTAATAGCGGCTGTCACAACTCTCGGCGTCATTATTGATGCAAGATCAACCTCATCTAAATCAAGAATATTGGAAATTACTTGCTGCTCTCGACCTTCAATTTTCCCAAGTTCTTTCGCAAGTCCTGCTAAGGATTTAATTTCTTGGCGTAAATTGGCATCATCTTTACTATTTCCGATGATGCGCATCATCATATCCGATAGCCAAATAAAAGGGGTCAAGAGAAGAATCATCGGTTGTAGGATCGATGGCAGAGCCGGTGCGATACGGCGCCAATATTTTGCCCCCAATACTTTTGGAATAATTTCAGATAACAAGAGAATTAAAATCGTCATAACTGCGGAAGCAATACCGACATAACCATTGCCATAAACATTGGTAACTTGCGCTCCAACGCCTGCAGCACCTGCAGTATGCGCTATGGTATTGAGGGTTAAAATTGCAGCAAGTGGTCGATCAATCTTATCACGGAGTTTTTTAAGTTTTGGATACAGGAGCGGTGCATCTACTTTTTGCTGCGAAATAAAACTCGGAGATAAAGAGAGAAGCGCAGCTTCAAGAATTGAACAGATAAAGGAAATAGCAATCGATACTACAACAATAATTATTAAAAGGACCATGATGTCTCTTATCAATGAATAGACCTTGAATTATAACGAATTTTAAATCTAAGTATTCATTTTATTTTAATCAGCGGTATTTTTATACGATCTCGATTGTCTATCGTGCTTTAATTATGAGTAAAATGGATTGATATGAAACAGGGGGATACTATGACACGCTTTTCATTAAAAAACCCCATTGAGTATATACAGTGATATTTCTCTCAATGGGGTTTCATATGATATGTAAAGATTAAGTTTGATCGATGCGCTCAATTATTCAAAAGATGATGACTACTATGACTGCTTATGAAAGCGTAAAATTCCGTAGCCTAAAATCCCTGAAACTAGTGAGCCTAAAAAGACACCAATCTTACTTAAGTCTTGTAATTCTGGAGACATGAAGGCAAGCATACTGATAAAGAGACTCATGGTGAATCCGATACCACATAGTAGGGAAATCCCATAAATTTGTAACCATGTTGCCCCTGTAGGACGTTTGAAAATACCGAGTTTTTCACCGATAAAGACCATTCCAAACACCCCAATTTGTTTACCAAAGAAAAGACCTAATGCTACGCCCATCACAATCGGATGACTTAACATCGAGAGATCAATGCCAGCAAAAGAGACGCCTGCATTTGCAAAACCAAATAGGGGGATAACTAAGAAACTTACCCAGTTATTCAGCGTATGTTCCCATGCAATCAAAGGCGTTTCCCCTTTTGCATTAGTTTTAACATTATTGAGAGGAATCGTCATCGCGAGTGCAACACCTGCTAAGGTTGCGTGTACCCCAGACTTCAGTACTAAAAACCACAGAACTGCGCCAATAACGGCATAAATGATGGGCTGTGTAATCCCTCTTTTATTACAAATGATCAGAATGATTAAACAGACTGCTGCGCCTAAAAGATAGTTTAATTGAAGTGAACTGCTGTAAAAAACGGCAATAATGATAATAGCGGCTAAGTCATCAATAATCGCTAGAGCTGTTAAAAATATTTTTAAAGAGAGGGGGACACGGCTTCCTAAGATAGCAATAACCCCTAGTGCAAAGGCGATGTCAGTAGCGGTCGGAATAGCCCATCCTTGAATTGCCTCTGCATCACCCTTATTGAGTAGAAAATAGATAACAGCAGGAACAGCAAGCCCTGCAAATGCGGCAAGTCCTGGCAATATTCGTTGGGAATTTGTAGCAAGTTCTCCGTTTAAAAACTCGCGTTTTAATTCTAGACCGACATATAGAAAAAATATTGCCATCAATAAATCATTGATCCATAACAGCGTCGACAGGCCAATGATATTAAAATCTAGAAATGAGAAATAAGCCTCTGCAAAAGGACTATTGGCACTAATAAGACCGAGGATCGCTGAAACCATAAGAACGATACCACCGGCAGTGGGAAGTGAAAAAAAGTATTTTAGTTTCTGGTACATCTAGGCTCCTAAATGAGTCTTTTTACAAAAAATGTAAATATATTGTTATGATAATTTTTTAGTTTACTAGACTTTTTTAACGATACCTATGATTTTTTTACCTTTTTATGGATAAAGAAATATCAAAATGCTTTTTAGTGACCCCAAAAACTGAAACATTCACTTGCTCAAAACACCATTTACAAACAATTAGAATCACGCTTTAAAGATTCAAACGATCCTTTGATATAGGGTGTTTAAATTCCCACCTTTTTGACGATATTGTTGCAACATATTCTGATCTCATCAATGGTATCAATTTTGAAGATGGCGTTTCCCGCAATGAGGTCATATTGAATCAACTTTTGGCAATTAGTCGGTTCCTACAGAATGTAAATTAATTATAAAATTGTTGCTTTTAATGATGGTAGGGATCATTCTAATAACTATATATATTTTATTCTAAATATTTACATGAATCACATATAAGTAAATAGACTGAATATAGAATATTATTTTAAATGTGAGGGTAGGGAGGTATTACGATATGAAGGCTCAGCAATTTAATCGTGCCATTATTTGTAGCGAAGATGGCATGACGTACTCTCAATGGATTATTGGGAATGAATCTTATCAATTTGCCCCTATTACGCATCT
>CANRON010000046.1 GCA_947632245.1 uncultured Ignatzschineria sp.
TCCACCCTCCTATTTTCATTTGAAGCTCTTTTTACCTCGCTGATTCTATACCCTGCTCTCTCCAGTCTTCTTCTCGGTACACTTTTGTTTTATGACTTGAAATACCACTCGCTATGCCGCATGTTATAATCCTATGAATGAATTTAAAGCTTCTGTTTTCATCTTATCGATTGTGATATTGCTTTGATGAAAACAGATTGATCACCAAACTTTTGTGCAGCGGCAACAGCCCCACAAAGATGTAGGAGAGATTAACATGAGTACACATATTGCTGTTATTGGTGCAGGTTCTTGGGGAACGGCACTCGCGATTCATCTGGCTGCGAAACATTCCGTAAAACTCTGGAGCCATAATGCAGAACATGTTGCACAGATGAAAGCACTTCGCTTAAATGAACGCTTTCTGCCTGAAACCCCTTTTCCAGATTCTATCTCGCTCTATGACGATCTTACAAAAACGATTACAGATGTTTCGGCTATTTTAATCGCAACGCCTTCCAGCGCATTTGATGACGTGCTGGCGAAGATTAAATCCGCGAACCTAAAAATGCTACCGCCGGTCATCTCAGCCACAAAAGGGCTTGATCACCGCACGAATGGTTTTCTAAGCGATACTTTTTTTAAAGCCTTTCCGGGGTCAAACTTCACCGTTTTATCTGGGCCGAGTTTTGCCAAAGAGGTAGCCAAGCTCTATCCGACAGCCATTGCCATTGCCGGCAATAGTGAAGCGGATATTAACGAAGTCATTCCCTATTTCCACCATAATAATATGCGGGTCTATGGCAACCTTGATATCAAGGGCGTACAGATTGCCGGCGCTTATAAGAATGTGATTGCAATTGCGACCGGAATTTCTGATGGACTAGGTTTTGGTGCCAATGCACGCGCCGCACTTATTACCAGAGGTTTAGCAGAGATGACGCGCCTCGGTGTTGCCCTACAAGGCAATCCTGAGACATTTAAGGGGTTGGCTGGTCTTGGGGATCTAGTCCTGACAGCAACAGACAATCAATCGCGAAATCGCCGATTTGGGCTCTATTTAGGGCAAGGCGCAAAAACTTCTGAAGCATTCGATAAAGTGGGGCAAGTTGTGGAGGGTGCGAGTATCGTTAAAAATATTTATGAGCTCGGCGAAACAATGGGCATTGATCTCCCCATCGCGCAACAAGTATATAAAATTCTCCATAAGAATGAATTGCCAAATGCATCACTTCGCCAACTGTTAGCGCGTGAGCAGAAAACGGAATAACGTCATTTAATCACAGTGCAATTTCAAAAAATAATAAGGCAATAAAGAAGAGGTACCTATTTCTAGATACCTCTTCTTTTTTTCTAATAATAATTTTAAATGTTAGTTAAATACTAGATATTAAATATCACTCTTAATTATTATTAAAAACAACAATACTTTATTAAAACCCGTTAATTATTTGAAACGTGTTTTTGTGAAGTATTTGTCAAATTGTGCTTGTGTCGCAAGTGCGATGCTTTTTGCTTCGTTAGCTGTTCTTAACGCTTCGTCTGCTTTCGCTTCTACTTGTTGTGAAGCACAACCTACTGTAATTGCACCAACAACGACTAACGCAGCAACTTTTACTAAGTTTTTCATGATGTTATTTCCTTAAAAAATAAATAGGTAGAGATTTAAATGCTAATTAAATCTAATTAATTAGTTGATGCTATTTTGTACTGTTTATCCGCAAAAATCAAGGTGTCTCACGAATAAGAGTCGTAAGGACGTTACAATTTTTTACAATACAGTTCTACTTCAGTGACTTGATTTCGACCACAACTATTTGATCAGGTTAATTTTGGTACTTCTTTCAGAAAAATGGGGGTATAATTAGCGCTTTGTATATTTCGAGAGATGAAGCGCCATGCGCAATCAGATTACGCTTGTATTTAAGGTCATTGGTATCTTTGTGACAAGCTTCAGCTTTACCTATTTGATTCCCATTATTATTTCCTACATTTATGACGATGGGCAAGCACAATATTTCTTAATCACGTTTTTAATTACCTTTGTGCTAGGACTCATATTATGGGTACCTTGCCATAAAACAGATGGGAAATTAAAGACGCGAGATGGGTTTCTGATCGTCTCGCTTTTCTGGACGACGCTCAGCTGTATTAGCGCACTGCCCTTAATTATATCGCCGGCGGTTCATCTGCCGATTACCCATGCGCTATTTGAAGCTACTTCCGGATTTACCACGACAGGCGCAACGGTACTTACAGATCTGCAATCGTTGCCGAAATCGATCTTATGGTATCGCACACAGCTCCACTTCTTCGGCGGGATGGGAATCGTGATTCTCGCCGTTGCGATCATGCCACTGTTAGGCATGGGCGGCATGGCACTCTTTAAAGTCGAGGTTTCAGGACCGATCAAAGAGGATAAATTAACCCCCCGAATTGCGCAAACCGCGCGCAATCTATGGTCTGTTTATCTGATACTCTTAGCAGCTTGTATCATTGTCTACTATATTGGTGGTATGGATCTCTTTGATGCGATCACCCATGGTTTTACCACCGTCGCAACGGCAGGGTTCTCAAACTATGATGATAGCTTGGGGCATTTTAATAGTAAGTTTATTGATATTGCCGCGATTATCTTTATGTTTGTCAGCTCCATCAACTTTACAACACACTTCCTTGCTTTCCGCCAGAAAAAGCCAAAACTCTATCTTGAAAGCTCAGAACTTAGAGCGTTTGCCGCGATCTGCTTGACGGCTATCTTCTTAGTGGCACTCGGCTTATATCAGTTTCAGGTCTTCGATTCAATCGGCGATATTATTCTTCAAGCAACATTTGCTATCGTGTCGATGATTACCACCACGGGATTAACAATCACAAACTTTAGCGAATGGCCGAGCTATCTGCCGATTTTGATCGTCTTTATTACCTTTATCGGCGGATGTTCGGGCTCAACTGCCGGCGGTATGAAAGTGATTCGTGTCATTCTTCTCACCAAACAAGCAATGCGTGAAGTAAAGCTCTTGATTCATCCTCATGGCAAGTTTCCCATTCGTCTCAATAAACGCGTTGTCCATAATGATATATTGGGCAGCGTTTGGGCTTTTTTAGGGATTTACGCCTTCTCTACGGCTATTTTAACCCTAGTTATGACTGCCTTTGGACTCTCGCCACTAGATGCCTTTTCTGCCGTTGCAGCCTGTTTAAATATCACAGGCCCAGGTCTTGGTGCGGTTTCAAGTACCTATGGTGATCTTCCTGCCGGTGCATTATCCACGCTTATGTTCACCATGATCTTAGGTCGCCTTGAGATATTTACGCTATTTGTCTTAATCACACCTAGTTTTTGGCGTCAATAAGCCAACTATCAATAATCAACCCCAACCGAGTATAGACTTGTCGTCAAAAACCGTATATATCTTTAAATAACCACCTAAATATCAATGATCTTTACAATTTAAGACCATGTATATATGATGATTTACATAGCTATGTAATTTATTTTCAATTATCCCCTTAAAATACATGAAATGTAGTATAAAATAAATTGTGCTAAAGAGTAAAAATCGGTAGTGAAAATAAATCAATGATTATCCATAAATCAAATTGATATATCCTATTTAACAGAATGTATTTAAATGAATTTGACCAAAACTTTAATCACACCGATATAACCGCAATCTCAAAACCTTAGACTCATGTGTATATAGTAGGTTGTAGAGATTTCTTTAAAATTATAGACCATTACTCATAAAATACTGAGTCAAAAGCTTTACTCTATAATTTTTATATAGCCTTCTCCTTAAATGAAAAGGCTCGCGCAATACTATTCATATCAAGCTATTAAATTTAAAAAAAGGATTTATATACCATGACAACAGTTGCGAATGTTTTATTTATTGATGATGATATTGAGCTTCAAACACTCACCCCTAAAATCTTAGAGCATGAAGGCTTTAATGTCAGTGTTGGCAGTAATGGCGTTGATTGCTTAGAGTTTTTAGCACATACCACGCCCGATATTGTCATTTTAGATGTCATGATGCCGAAAAAAAATGGCTGGGATACATTGAAAGAGATTCGTAAAACACACCCGAATCTTCCGGTCATCATGCTCTCTGCAAAAGGAGATAGCATTGATCGCGTCTTAGGCCTTGAATTAGGCGCGGATGATTACATCTCAAAACCCTTTGATGATAGAGAACTTGTTGCCCGTATTCGCGCGCGATTACGCCTTGCGAATCAAGCACCCGAAAAACAAGCAGAAGAAGATCTTACAAAATCGAGCATTATTGATGTTCATGGGCTTCATCTTAATAATGCACAGCTTCTTGCATCCTTTGAAGATATGCCCATTAGCCTCACAAGTACGGAATTTGCAATTCTTTTCTACATGGCACAACGTCAAGGTGAAACGATTAGCCGTGATGAGCTGAGTAAGAATGTCTTAAAAAAGCGCCATCAAGCTTTCGACCGCGTAATCGATATGCATCTCAGTAATATTCGTAAAAAACTTCCCGTGCGTGAAGATGGTCTCCCTTGGTTTAAAACCGTCCATGGCCTTGGCTATCTTTTCTTAGAATGATCCTTCAACTTCAACGTTCATTCAAATCAAAATTCGCACCCCAGAGTAAAAGGTAGTTTCTATGATACAAGGGTATCAAATTTTCAATAAATTAAGTGTGCGGGTATTTATAACAATGTGGCTCAGTATAGCCGTTATGATATCCCTCACTGTTTTACTACCAAGATTTGATCAACGTAGAATTTTACCGACGCCTGAAAAAGAGCGTCTCTATTATGCATCGAAGATTACATACATGCTCTTTAATAATCCCACAGATCATTATCAAGATAACCTTGATGATGCGAAGCTGATTATTATCCCAAGTGATATTTCTGAGCGCTACAATGCCATTCATCATATTGACAGCGACGCCGTCACCAACTTTATCATTAATACATTAGCAACGAAGCAGATATATCAACAAGAGATTGATAGTACTGAGTATGTTGGGCCTTTCTATTTCCAGAATGATCCTAACGCCTACTATCTCTCGACCAAAGCATTACCACAATCTTACTATCTCTCTCGGATTTATGATGCCCCCGGCATTTTATTAATCCTAATGCTCCTTATCAGCATTCCTTTTGCGGCGATTTTAAGCTGGTCATTATCGATTCCCATGAAAAAACTGAGCAAAGCGATGACCCGTGTCGGCAGAGGAGACTGGACAATTGATAAACATTTAGAGGTGCAGGGCCCTGCTGAGTATCGCGTTTTAGCAAAGCGCTTCAATAAAATGATTGAGACACTCACCAATGCGCGAGAAGAGAAAAATCGCCTATTTGCGAATCTTTCACATGAACTACGGACACCACTCACGCGCATTCAGCTCTCAAATAGTCTCATCCGTATTCAAAATATTGATTCTATTGCCGAAGAAGTACAGCGCATTCATGATAATCTTATTCTCGTAGAAGAGCGTATTCAATCAATGCTCTCGCTTTCCAAAAAAATGATGCTAAATGATGAAGTCATGGAAAACATTACACTTTCTGACTTTCTCATCCCCTTACTAGAAGATGCCGCATTTGAAGCGGGCGAATTTGATAAAAAGCTCAACTATAGCGATATTCCAGATGTATCCATTGAAGCGAATCTTGAGCTTGTCATGAGCGGCCTTGAAAATATCGTCCGCAATGCTATCTACTATGCAACGAGCAAAATTAATATTCATATGTCCGTCAAAGGCAACGCCTTCACCATCAATATCCATGATGATGGTCCCGGCGTTTTAGAGAAGGACCTGCCGAATATATTTGAGCCATTTTATAGAGGCGATAAACCAGAAGATTTTGTGGATTATGGCGGATCAGGATTAGGACTTGCGATCGTAAGCCATATGGTAGAACTTCATAAGGGCAAGATTCAAGCGATAAATGATAATGGACTCTCTATCACCATTACGCTACCACTTAAGCAATCAGAGTAATGAAATCAAAGTCATGATATTTCATGACCATAATATTTAATGATGCTTTTTACTGACAGACCATATGCCCACAAGCGGCTTTGCTTGCCAAAAAGATGCACCATAAACATGGCCTTGATGATAGATTCGCGCAAGCGTTCCATCAAGATAGAGCGCATTTTCGCAATTGAGCTGCTCTTTAAAAAAACGGGCAAATTCATAAAAGTTAACGCTATCTTCCGTCACGACAAATACCACTTTCTGTCCGTGATTTAAGGCGCAGACACCACTACGAATGCGATAGCTATCTGATTTCGGAAGAAAATAGGGATTGTATTCTCCATCAATCAGCAGCATGGGCCCTGATTGCACTGCATCTCTAATATCGGCATAACCTTGATGAAAGCGTTGATCAAAGCGGTTAGTATCCAATATGCGCGCACGATTATCGTGCGTAATATAGAAAACGCCATTCGGCAATAATGAAAAATTCCCCTTCCCACGATTAGATGTCACTCGATTGAGCGGCGTTATCTGCTTTCCAGACTCAATATAGAGCCCGAGCGGCGTAAATTCTTTGGTATAGATTCCAGAATTAATGGCAAATAATAGGGATTGCCCCTCAACTTGCAGCGTTTTTTTGAGCTGGCTGAATGATCCGTAGTTTTCACCCGTTTCAGGATTCACCATCGTTTGGGTCAAATTTGCGATATCAAGATCGATTTCGACACTAATATACCGATGATTTTGAAATTGTGACGTACGCCACTGAATGCCCGCCGCATCATCTGCTACTGCCGCGACCCCAAAAGATGAGAGAGAGAACAAAGAGAGCGAAATCAATAGATTTTTTGCAGATTTCTGCCATGAAAAAAGAGAATACGACCACTTTGGTATATTCTCTTTTCTGTATTGTCTCTGTACTTGTATATCTACCTTATCAATATGCTCAATATTATCAATGCGTGATTGAGATAAAAAAGATACTTGACCTGCGCGCTGAATCATAGCGCCTAATCGTTGATAGACGCTAGTCGTTATATGCACTACTAAAGATGTCATTCGTATCTCTCTTTTCCCTCACGACGCATTTAACATATTGCGCTATTGCAGAATTTTAGACTCTTACAAGTTGTATTCGCTCAACCTATTAAAGCTGAAGCGCTTGTAAGAACTGTTTTAACAATTTAGGGTGTGCAACCACAACACTATTACTTGTTTCCACATCCTCACTGCCACGGTAATCTGTCACTAGGTAACCTGCCTCTCTTGCAACAAGCTGAACCGCTTTTAACGTGCATAGATCAAATGTTGATGCGTAATAAGCAGAGTATTGCCCTTTTACGACTAATGTACTATCTTTTGCAAAATCGCCCAATATACGCTGTAATTTTGTCTTATAGAGCACTTGCCCAAAACGATCAATATCTTCTTCTTTTGTCGTGACAGCCGTTAATACAAAAGCGTTTTCAACTTTACCATCGCTTTTACCCAAGCGAACGCGCTGTTCCTGATCTTCAGAAAGAACGCCCACGCCTTTTGAAGCTTCCGCGACAATTTTATCCGCGATAGGATCATAAATAATCGCAGACTGTAGTTCTCCATCGATCTCAAGCGCAATTGTAATAGAAAAATGTGAGCTACCGACGCGGAAATTCTCTGAACCACTGACTCCGACATACCATGAGAATCGTGGGCTATTTGTTAAGCCCGAATGATGGTTTGCATAGAAGGTATGATCAGGATATAGATTTAATAACTCCTGAATAATATCGCCTTCAAATTTTTCATAAAACTGAAGGAATAAATTATCATCAGCGCGCTGCTCTGGGCTTAAACGATCTAGACGATAAAAAATTGAACGAACACCACGACCAGAATCGATCGCAACCTGTTTTGCAACTTGGGTAAATGAACTCATGAATGTCTCTTAGTTTTTAAAGAAATTAAAGGCACGCGCGAAGCGGCCTCAAAAAATAGTACCAAAATATATATCACATATATTTTTATATACCCGATATTGTACCGCATTCATGCTTAAAACCGTATGTATAAATCCAATTTAGATTAAAATTTATCGAAAAAATCATGATAAATTCTTCAATTATTGCGAGAAACCTTATCTTCAAAAAACATAAAAGCGGCAGGGGAATCTCTTCTCATACCGCTTCATATCTACTCTTTTATCATGTGTCGATCACGGTTTTCCCGAATCAAAAATAATAGCAAAGATCTTTCGATCCATCTGCCCTACTTTACAAGGCTTCTTCAGAAACGACCACGGCAGCTAATTCATCATCCGTTTGCGCATCATGCTTACTTTCCACACGCTTTTGAGGGTTTTTCATAGGGAACGCAATCATAAACCAGATCATTAAAAGCCCAGCGCCCACTAACAACACTGGCATCATTGAAAAATACCCATAAATCACACTTGCAATTAATCCCCCCATTGAAGCACCTAAGAATTGGCTTGATGAGAAGAATCCCATCACCATTCCGCGATTATGTGCAGGGGCTAAACGGCTCATTAATGAGGGCTGCATCGCTTCCATCAGATTAAAGCCCCAGAAAAAAATTGTCATAAAGAGCAATAAGCTTGCATAGCCTGAGGCAAAAATCAGCGCGAGCAAGGCAATAATTAATGCCGCAATGCCTAACAGGAAGAATACACGAAACTGCCTAAAGCGCTCAGCTACACCTACCGCCGGAAAAATAAGCACAATAGCGATTACAAACCCTGGGAGATAAATTTTCCAAGAGTCTTGCGGTAAAAAGCCCTCTTTTTCGAGTAGCCAAGGGAAAATCGTAAAGCCCAGCGTCAAGATCATGTGCAACATAAATGCCCCGAGATAAAGACGATTAATATCACTATTCGACCAAGCGGCTTTCATAGATTGCATGAGCGGTACTTTATTGATTCTATTTTCTTTATGCTGCTCACTTTTGGGAAGTTGCATCAAAGTCACATAGATCGCCACAGCCCCAAGTGCGGCACACAGAAGAAACACCCCTCTGCCGCCAAAATAACCATAGATAATGGGAGAGATGAAAATCGCCAGACCAAAAGTTAAGCCAATACTCACCCCGATTAGCGCCATCGTTTTCCCGCGAATCTCTTCACGGACGACATCACTCGTAAAAGCAAGTACAACAGCAGATACCGCGCCGGCGCCTTGAACAACTCTTCCCCAAATCGCGAAATAGATCGAATCTGTAAAGGCAATCATCAAACTCCCCACCACAAATAGCGCCATGCCAATCGTGATGGTCACCTTACGCCCAAAATGATCTGATAATGAGCCAAAAAGGGGCTGTAAAATGATCTGCGTGAGCGCATAACTACTAATAAATAGTCCAGCTAATAATGGCGTCACCCCAGCTAACTCTTGTGTATAGAGCGAGTAGATGGGCAAAATAATAAAAATGCCCAGCATTCGGATCGAAAAGAGTCCCGCAAGCTTTGAACTCAGCTTCCAATCTCCTTTCGATAACTTATGGGGATCAACTGTAGTGACCGGATCTTTCTCGAGCGGTACTTCAATGGTATTGTGCGGAACGTCTGACTGCATGACGATTACTCCTCATTCTTTAACGCTAATAATTCTTGATAGAGCTCATTTTTTGCTCTTCCAGTGACTGTATGTAAGATACCTGATATCTGCTTCAAAGGGAGATTTTCTGCCATAAGCGCAGAAATTAATAGTGCGGAATCAAATCCGCTCTCGTCTTTTGCCACAGCTTCTTTGCCGGTAGTGACGACCACGAACTCTCCTCGAATTTCACTCTCATGTGTTTCATAGTGCATCAAGAGCTCAGCTGCGGTGCCATAACGATAATCTTCAAAGCGCTTCGTCATTTCACGCCCGACAAAGATCTTACGTTCTGCACCCATGATATCGACCACATCTTCGAGCATTGCTACAATACGATGGCTCGATTCATAAAATACTTGCGTATGAGTCACGCTCGCAAATGCCGTTAGCTCTGTTCGGCGCTGCCCTTTTTTGGACGGTAAAAAACCAATAAAGGTAAAGCGATCTGTCGGAATTCCGGCAACCGAAAGTGCAGTAATCATTGCACTAACACCAGGAATCGGGACAACTAAGAATCCCCCTTCTCGCAAATGCTCTACTACAGTAAAGCCAGGGTCGGAGATTAAAGGGGTTCCGGCATCTGAAATAATGGCAATCGACTCGCCGGCTTCTAAAAAGCCTTTAATCTTCTCAAGACGACTCATCTCATTGTGTTCATGCAGCGAGATCAGTGGACACGATATCCCAAAATGAACAAGCAGCTTCGCAGAAACCCTTGTATCTTCGGCAAAAATCGCACTGACATTTTTCAATGTGTCGACCGCTCGGGGCGTCATATCTTGAAGATTTCCAATAGGTGTTGCGACTACATAACAAGTTGACATCGATTGACTCTTTATTTATCTCGAAAGATGTCAGTATATCAAGAGTTACTAAAAATGACGAACAGCAAAAGCATTGGCAACTACGAGGAATTCATTGCACAAAACTACCTGATTCAAAAAGGCTGCAAAATCCTCTATACAAACTATTACTCTCGCTTTGGGGAGATTGATATTATTGCGCTCGAACCTGCGTTAAACAACCCTTTTTCTCCCGAAAAAACCTTACTATTTATTGAAGTAAAGTATCGGAAAAATGAACTTTTCGCCTCGGCGACCGCTTCTATAACCCCCAAAAAGCAAGAGCGAATAAAGCTGACAATTGAATCCTATCTACAAGCGCATCCTACAAAAATCCCTCTGCGTATCGATCTTATTACGATTATTGGAGAAGATCTTTATCAGATTCATTGGTTAAAGAGTATCTTCTAAAACGATCTAAAGTGCCAAACGTCATGATGCTCATTCAGACGCGATTCAATCTCTCATATCTTTCATCCTAAAACAGGCACAAAAAAAGAGAAAACTTCAATCCATTTTCTCTTTTTCATTCTTCTACTAACGATCATTAGTATTCATTACTATTCATTAGTACTCATGCCATTTCCGACTCTCAGTTTGCCTTTAATCTACGACAAGATAATAACCTCGAAAGGCGTGGGAAACTGAAAGAGCATATGCTCTGGTTTATTACCAATAATCTTGCTGTAAAAAAGTACACCTATACGAGTAAAGATGCTTTAATCGCTTCAAAATCACGCTTCAAGCGAATATTAATCTCAAGCTCTGAGGAGATTTTATCAAATGCATGCATTACCGTTGAGTGGTCACGCTGAAATTCTCGTCCGATTTCCGGCAAACTATGATCCGTTAATACGCGCGAAATATACATCGCTAACTGGCGAGGTCTTACAATATTCGCTTTACGTGATTTCCCCAAAATTTCTGACATATCTAAATCAAAATAACTGGCGACAGTACGTTGAATATTGGCAAGGGTAATTTGACGATCTTGAATCTCGACTAAGTGTCGCAGCGCTTCTTGCGCAACATCTAGCGTTAAGGGCATGCCTTTAAATGAAGCCATAGCATTTACTTGCTTCAAAGCACCTTCAAGCTCACGCACGTTGGCACGGACAGTTTCCCCGATAAAGAATTTCGTATCCTTCGGCAGATCAACGCCCCAAGAATCAGCCTTCTGCTCAAGAATTGCAACACGGTGCTCAAAGTCAGGTGGCTTAATATCCACTGTCAATCCTGATGCGAAACGTGATTTCAAGCGCTCTTCCATCGCCTCTAACTCTTTCGGATATCTATCACATGTCAAAATCACCTGATGTCCCCCATCGAGCAGGGTATTAAACGTATGGAAGAAGACCTCTTGCGAGCCGCCTTTTCCTGACAATAATTGAATATCATCAATTAAAAGCGCATCGAGGGTTCGATAGAAATGGCGCAGCTCATTGATCGTATTGTTACGCATACTGCGGACAATATCTTCAATAAACCCATCACAATGCTGATAAATCAGACGCGCATCGGGGTATTGCTCTTTAATGGCATTTCCCACTGCATGCATCAAGTGCGTTTTACCAAGCCCTGTATTTCCATAAATAAAGAGCGGGTTATGAGAAGTTCCCGGATTTTTTGAAACCTGCGCACATGCTGCTAAGGCAAATTGATTTGATTTACCCTCAACAAAATTATCAAAGCTAAAGTCAGGGTTTAAGTTACTCGTTTCAATCGATTGCTCACGAATCGAATCTTTCGTCACCGTCCGGGCTTTCCCCGTTTTTCGAGCGACTTTTTTAATCTGTTTTTTAACTTGATGATCTTCATATTCAGATTCTGTCCCAAGGCCATAACGCACCTCGACATCAAATCCGCTCTCATCAATAATTGTATTTTCTAATAATGTCTTAAATTTAGTTTGAACACCACGTAGAACAATCTCGTTTGCAGCAAGCACCATGACGTGGTCATCTTTAAAGACCACCTCGAGTGGTGAAATCCACATGCTGTACTCTTCCTCTGACATCTCTGCCGCAAGAATTTCCAAGCAATTTTCCCAACTAAATTTCATCATATGTAAGACTCTAAATTCTAAAAATCGGTAAAGGTTAAATTCTAACTTCGCGTAAATAAGCAGACCCTGGTATTAAACCCCAAAGATCATTGCAGTTAAGAGGAAGTCTGCTACTAAGATTAATAGCGAAGAGATCACAACAGTATCTGTCGTTGAACGCGCGATACCACTTGCAGTTGCTCTACCCTTTAACCCGATATAAAGCGCAACAAGGTTCGATATTATACCGAAAACAAAACTTTTTAAAACCACACCAAGGCCAATATCTACACCAAAATCGACACCGGACTTCATTTGTGACCAATATGCGCCGCCATCAACACCGAGCGACGTCGTCGCAACAACATATCCCCCGATAATTCCAACCGCACTAAAAAGCAGCCCCAAGATAGGAACAGCAATGACTCCCGCCCAAAAGCGAGGCGTTAAAATATACTGAATAGGGTTCACAGCCATGAGTTCATAACTCGCCCACTGCTCCGTGGCGCGCATCAAGCCTATTTCAGCAGTGAGTGAAGAACTTGCACGTCCTGTGTATAAAAGTGCGGTTAAAACCGAACTTAATTCCCGAAAAAGCGCAAGTGCCACGATGGTACCAACCGAAGCCTCCGCACCAAAATTAATCAAATTGACGTAAGCCTGGAAGCAGAGCACCATTCCCACAAATAAACCCGACAACAAAATAATCGGTAATGACAATATCCCGAGTTGATAGATCTGACGTACAAATAACCCCGGCTTTTTTAAAAGATACCAAGAGTTAAAGAGAATATTGATTAAAAGCTTTGTCGCTTCACCGACATGAGAAATAAATCCGCGTGTCTTTTCGCCAGTCGCTACGATGATATTACTCAAAATAGAACCTCCCCTAATGGCTTTGTGGGAATATGAAATGGCACAGGGCCATCTGCATCACCATTAATAAATTGTTGTACCCAAGGATCTTTATGTTGGCGGATCTCATCAGGTGTACCAAAGGCAATAATGTGCCCTTCACCCAAAATACAGGCATAATCTGCAATAGAGAGCACTTCTTCCACATCATGCGAAATCACAACGCTCGTAATTTTCAACGCATCATTCAAATTCTTTATCAATCGAATCAAAACGCCCATAGAAATCGGATCTTGACCCGTAAAAGGCTCATCATATAGAAGAAGGGACGGATCTAGTGCAATCGCGCGCGCTAATGCCGCACGTCTTGCTTGCCCCCCGGAAAGCTGCCCTGGCAGAGAGTCTTTCAATGCTCTGAGCCCAACTGATTCAAGCTTCAATAACACAAGCGTATTAATCATCGCTTCATCTAATTTTGTATGCTCTCTTAAAGCAAACGCAACATTATCATATACCGTCATATCTGTGAATAATGCGCCCGATTGAAACAGCACACCCATTTTTGTCCGGATGTCATAAAGACTTTTTTCCGATATAGTCCCGACATTTTCATT
>CANRON010000047.1 GCA_947632245.1 uncultured Ignatzschineria sp.
TCTTATTTATAATTCATTATATGATTCAAAAGTTCATCGTTCAGTTTGCGAATCTCTTTCTCACAAAGCTTATCCATCATAATGAGTACTGTATCGAAATTTGAAGTCTTAAATATCAATGGATTATTTACAATAAAAGGACTGCCCACTTATGATCATGCACTTCATTATATTTCTTATTATTGGTCTACTTCTAGCCGTTATTATTGAGAAGGAGTATGGCATTGTTCTAGCGATTATTATTGCCGTCATCTGGGGATTTGCCAAAGTACCGATGTGGGGCCTTATCGCTTTTATTGAGCTATGTGTCGGTTTTGGGCTTGGCTTGAAATTACGAGATATGACGCGCTCTAGCAACCCAGATGATTCATCAACCAAAACGGATAAAAAAGAAAGCGATCAACCATAACCGCTAACTATCAGATAGAGTTAATAATGCAGGATGAACATAGAGTAAAAAAGGGGAATCTCAAAACGATTCCCCTTTTATCATTTTCCCTAATCGTCATAATCATAAATAACGACTTGTTGAAAAATATTAAAAATCTCGCAAGTAGTTCACGTTAATACTCTCACCCTCACTCATGATCGCGGTATTCACGTTAAAGTATTTCAAGAATCGATAACGGAAGATGGCAAATGCCCCCTCACTCTCTTCAATCCCCACACCTAGCCCTACATAGAGACTATTGGCAAAACGCTTCCCCAAACCAATCCCGGTATTACCATTCGGCGTCTCAACAAAACCAAAATCTGTGAGCCCTACTTTACTGGCAATTGTTGCATCTGAGCTAGAGATTGGCTCCCCCATTACTATTTTACGGACCATATTTAGCAGCATCAAGTTTTCCGTTGGTGATTCTAGATTCGGACTTCTGCCTAAAAATAGATAAGATGCCACTTCAATATCTGTCATTGCAGGAGAAGAATAGAGTTGTACTTTAGGTGCTTGAACGCCACCTAAGACTTTAACCCCCACCTGTACTTCTCGCCCTTCCATTTCGTTAACGAAAGTACGCGATGCTTGAATATCGAGTGCAGGATTAGTAATAGCGCCGCCTGTAAATTGTATTTTTCCACGATCTAGCGTCAATTTTTGACCATAAATATCAAACTCACCTTTTCCAATATTAATAACACCTAAACCCCGTACCGGCTGTGAATAATCCTTCAGCACTTTTACGCCACCTGATAGTGATGCTGTTAAGCCTTCAGCGCCGACTAATATCTTATCGCCCAAAATAACAGTGACATCGATATTCAAATTATCCATAAAGGCTTCCCCACGTACCTGCTCTCGTCCATCTCCAATGATAATAGTATCACTCGAAGAGGAGATAACAGAGCCACCGCCACCACTCGATGAATGCAGATAAGTAAGCTCAGGCACCCGTACAACACCGGTTAAAGAGTAACGTTGTACATTTCCCTTTCCACCGCTCCCTTTAAAGCTCAATTTCGGACTGATTTTAACCTTAATATCTTTACTATCCGCTAAAAGCAAATTATCCCCAGATGCATTGAGAGAGGTCGCAAGTGTTGCTAAATTGTATAAGCCATCAAGCTTTAAAGTTCCCTCATTTGTACCAATCTGCCCATTAATCACAAATACAGGTGTACCTTTTCTGAGCTCAACATTCAGATCAATATCTTTCAATCGACTATTTAAAGATGCAATAAAGAGCTTACCGTGATTAATTGCAAGCTTTGCTGCAATATCTGGCTTTGCAATGGGACCGTTGACTTCTGATGTGAAGATAACCTCGCCCCCTAAATCTTGCAATACTGGCATTAGCGGTGAAACCCAATCAAAACTGGGGATATCTGCTTTGACACTCGCATCAACAAGATTCTCTTTAAAGAGAGAATGCATCTCTCCTTTTCCATTGACGCGTAAATATTTCCCCCAATCGACATTTAGCGCACTCGTAATTCCCGTCGGCAGCGCATAGGCTTCTAATAGTGTCTTATCTAATGGGATGACAACTTCACGTCCTTGTAAGCGATATTTAACAGATCCCTTTGAAAGCGATACGTTTACCGCGCCTAGAAAATCTGATTCAGTGGTGAATTGCCCAACAATTGTCGCATTTGCTTTTGTATCAACCGTAATATCCTCAGGTAAATAGGACTTAATTAGAGAAGATGGTAAGTTATTAAGCGTCAATACACCCGCATTTACCCCTTCTTTACTACGAGAGCCCTCCACACACAATACAATCAAGTTTTGCTGATAACAGACAGAGCTCAAGGTCATCTGCAAATCTTTTGCATTAAAGAAAAAATAAGCAGGTTTATTCAATTTGTAATCACCGACAAAAGGAGAACTGACCGCTGAATTTTCGAGATAAAGATTAAAAGTAGGATCGCTCGTTAAATGCGTTAACGACGCTAAACCATTTGAGTGAATCGAACCCAATATACTGTCAAGATTAAAGACGAATTTATGGGATTCCGCCTCCCCATTAACGCGATAATCAATATTTTTGATCAATAGTTCTGTCTCCCCTTTCGGCGTAAATGATAAGGGGACATTTTCAGCGAAATAGATCTCTTCATCAGGATCACCCTCTTTTGTCATACTATTAGTAATCTCGAGTATATCGCCTATTTCTGTCTGCTTAGACGCGACTACTTCTGCACTTGGATTTTTTTCCAGCACTAGATCATTTAAGTAAAGATCAAAATCAAACACTTCTGTTAATGTGCCATCGAGAGTAACACCGAAGTCTTTTAAATAGATCGAGTCATATTTAAAATGCTGCATCGCTAAAGAGACTGTCGCATCATAATTCTCATGAGATCCTGTTAAAAGTAATGACTCAAGGCGCATGCCAAATGCATCTACTTCAGATACCTTTACATCCGCAGTGAGTAAAGGTTTCATAATATCACCTTGAAGATTAATATCCCCCATGATTGATCCCCGGATCTGAGGATGCAATTGGGACAAATAAGGCGCATTCATCTTCAACGCAAGATCAAAATCGAGTGGCTTATTAGCAAACCAAACACTATCTAGCATTATTTGATTTGCAAGGTTTTTAATATGGACGTAACTCTCAATCTTATTCTTATCCGATATCTGATTTTGCACTTTTAGAAGAATCGGGTCATTGAGCATGTTCGCCCAATCCACGCGCCCATCTAAATTAAAGTCGAAATTATCAAGCTGCCCCTCTAATTGTGTATTGAGGGCGATATTGAACTCATTGCCACTGACAAGGGCGTGTTGGGCATACACAGCTAAGTTGGTATGAAAAGATTCAAGCGGTGCATTTACGCTACCATTGAGCGCTACCACAAAAGGTACATCAACATCTTCACCGACTAAAACCTGGAAGTCTCCGACTGCATTTTTAATCATGACTTGATTATCAATTAATGCCGCATCCTCGAGTTTAAAGTTATTCAGTGCCAACCAAAAATCATCTATTTTTAATGTACTCGATCCTAAATCAATTGCATCAATAGAAGCATTAATGGGTATATTCAGATCTTTCAGAGAAAATGGCGAATTCTCTTCTTCTTTTGGCATGTCTGTGGGTTCGATCGGCGTGAAGTCAAGATCCGCACCATTGACGCGAAGAGATGTGATTTCAATTTTCTTGTCAATGAGCTTAAGATAATCCCACTCCAATGAAACAGAAGGGAGTTTTAATGCCGGATAGTTCGGCAATCGAACCTCAACATCCGTTAAAGAAAATCTTTTGCCCAGTCGCCCTTCACCCTCACCAATCGATACATATTCACTTCCATACTTATTGGCAAGTGTTATCACCGTTTTTAAACCCGCTTGGGTATCTACAACAAAAAAAAGTAGAGAGATCACCATAATGACAAGGATAAAAACGATGCTTAAGGTCCAGTTCAAAAAACGCCCAATCACCGAGCGCTTGCGCTTTTTTCGGATCGGTGCTTTAACAGCTGATTCCTGTGTATTGTCAGGAGCCTGCTGATTTGTATCAGCACTTATGCTTTTATCCTCTTGTGACATCTATAACCCTTTGTATTCGAAATATAAGCCGAACATCTATTCTAGCTGTTTCACTATCAGCTTGTCACTTTCTGTCCGTAATCTTTCCAACCGGAATAGCCATAAACGGACATTATTTTTATATATAATCGCAAAAAAGGCATGAACACTGCCGCTTCACGCCTCTTATTTATATACTTTTAGGAATACTTCATTTAAAAGTAGGGATATTCGTTGAGTACGAACTTGATAACTGAGATATAACTTCGATCACGCTATTTAAATCGGGTTATTAATATCAATAAACTCAAAATCCAATCCATGCTTTTCATGCAGCCAAGCGCCCAATGCTTTCACTCCATCTCTTTCAGTCGCATGATGCCCTGCTGCTATAAAATGAATGCCTAACTCTCTAGCGATATAAATCGTGCGCTCAGATACTTCTCCTGTTATAAATGCATCAAATCCCGCATTGGCAACCTCTTCCAAAGCATCTTGCGCAGCTCCGGTACACCAAGCAACGCGCTTAATACGCTGAGGCCCTGTTGCTTCAATAAAGGGTTTTCTCCCAAGATTTTTATCAATCAACTTTGAAAATGAAACGATATCCATCTCACCCGGAAGCTCTCCTGTCATGACTAGTGGATTACTCTCAGAAATTGGTTTGATATTTTTGATGCCCAAAAGCCCAGCAAGCTGAACATTATTCCCCAGCTCAGGGTGTAAATCTAAGGGGAGATGATAGGCATAAAGATTAATGTCATTTTCAATCAATCTTTTAATGCGCGCATACTTCATCCCTCTGATCACAGGACTTTCACTTTTCCAAAAATAGCCATGATGAACTAAAATCGCATCCGCTTTTTTGGCAATCGCAGCCTCTATTAATTCAAGACTTGCTGTGACGCCCCCTATAACCTTTTGAACATCCTTTTTGCCCTCTATTTGAAGACCATTCGGCACATAGTCTTTAATCATAGGACTTTCTAATTTTTCATTAATGACTACTTCAAGCGCTAAATTATTCATTTTGTACCCTCTATTTCTCTCATCCATCATCATTTGTTCCCATTCACTCATGAGCCGATTATAACTATTGTCAAGCTAACTTTACGGCACTCCTCATCGTGAAGAGTACTAATGCGAATAATGATAGCAGATATAATGACCTATCGATATTTTCCACACTTGCCTTCCAGCTGTAATCCATATCCGACCGATATTATTTGATTGGACTAAGGGGATACCAAGGATAGCAAGTCGCCCAAAGAAAATTGACCTACATCAATAAAAGATAAGGAAAAGCCAATGTACTTATAGACACCTATCACCCCTTGCATTATAGGTTCAATCAATACTCTTGCGTTAACTAATTGATAGTATAAACCTTCTAAATGCAAATGGTTATCAGTATCATTGTCTCTTTCCCTATCACATTGATTGTCTAATAAGTTTTCACTGATATTAAGCCTTATTTCACGTAAAATTAAAGTATAATCTCACGTTTAATAAAAATTACGATTCATACAACTATTCTAGGCTGATTACGATCACTCAACTCTTTATCAGCTTTGTGATTTAGAAAGGATGCTATTCGATGCAATTATCAAGACGACAATTTTTTAAAGTGTCGGCAGGCACTGTAGGGGCAACAAGCCTTGCAACCTTAGGAATGATGCCAAGTGTTTCTGAAGCAGCAGTAAGAGAATATAAGATTCTCAAAGCGAAAGAGACGCGGACAATCTGTACCTACTGCTCTGTCGGTTGTGGCATGCTTGTTTACTCTATGGGCGGAAAACCTAAAAACTCAAAAGCTGAAATTATGCATATTGAAGGGGATCCTGATCATCCTGTCAGCCGCGGTTCGCTCTGCCCGAAAGGTGCCGGTGTTATCGACTTTGTGCACAGCCCAAATCGCGTGAAATACCCTGAAGTTCGCCGTCCTGGCTCTGATAAATGGGAACCCATTGAATGGGATGATGCGATTAACGAAATTGCGCGTCATATGAAAGATGACCGTGATGCAAACTTCCAAACAAAAAATGCAGATGGCGTCACTGTTAATCGCTGGACTTCCACTGGATTTCTTGCAACATCTGCAACTACCAATGAAAATGGCTTTGTGACCGGGAAATTTGTACGCGCGCTCGGTATGCTCGTGATGGATAACCAAGCACGTGTTTGCCATGGCTCAACAGTTGCGAGCTTAGCAGCAACTTTTGGCCGGGGTGCAATGACAAATCATTGGGTTGACATTCGCAATGCCAACGTCATTTTAGTCATGGGTGGAAACGCAGCTGAAGCGCATCCTGTCGGTTTTAAATGGGCAATCGAAGCGAAAAAGCGTGGCGCAAAATTACTCTGTATTGACCCTCGCTTTAACCGCACTGCCGCTGTTGCAGACTTCTATGCACCGATTCGTTCCGGTTCTGACATTGTCTTCTTGGGCGGACTTATCCGCTGGCTCATTGATAACAACAAAATCAATTGGGAATATGTAAAAGAATATACAAATGCTAAATTCATCATGCATCCTGATTATGACTTTGAAGATGGCTTCTTCTCTGGCTGGAATCCTGAAACTAATAAATATCATCGCGAATCTTGGACCTATGAATTAGATGAAGATGGCTATGCTAAAATAGATGAGTCCCTACAAGATCCACGTTGCGTATTTAATATGATGCGTGCGCATTATGAACAATATACGCCAGAGATGGTCACTCGCGTCACCGGTACACCGATTGAAGACTTCCTCTATGTCGCTGAAACGCTTGGCGAGTGTGCAGCACATGACAGGGTTTCAACCATTTTATATGCACTCGGATGGACACAGCATACTGTGGGAACACAGATGATTCGTACAATGGCGATGGTTCAGCTTCTCCTTGGTAACATGGGAGTCCCTGGCGGCGGCGTCAATGCGCTTCGTGGTCACTCCAATATCCAAGGTCTTACGGATTTAGGTCTTCTCTCCACGCAGCTTCCAGCATATTTAAATCTTCCAAGCGATTCCCAAAATACCTATGAGAAGTTTATCGAAGAGACAACGCCTAAAGCACTTCGCCCCGGGCAAATGAACTTTTGGAAAAACACTCCGAAATTTTTCAATAGCTTGATGAAGACTTTCTATGGTCCTCACGCGACTAAAGAGAATAATTTTGCATTTGACTACCTCCCTAAATGGGACAAAATGTACGATATTATTCAAGCCTTTGAAATGATGGATAATGGCGAAATCAATGGTTATATCTGCCAAGGATTCAACCCTCTTGCAGCGATCCCAGATACCAACAAAAATCGTCAAGCGCTTGCAAAACTAAAATATCTTGTTGTGATCGACCCACAAACTACAGAAACAGGAAGCTTCTGGCAAAATCACGGCGCTCATAATGAGATCAATACTAGTGAAGTGATGACGACCGTTTATCGTTTACCAGCACATTGCTTTGTTGAAGGGAAAGGTTCAATTGTGAACTCAGCCCGTTGGTTACAATGGCACTACCAAGCAGCGGATGCACCTGGAACATCAAAAGGCGATACCGAGATCCTTTCACGCTTACTCTTTAGACTTCGTGAGCTCTATAAAGAAGAAGGTGGTGCATTCCCGGATCCGATCATGAATATTCAGTGGAACTACGCGCAGCCGCTACATCCTTCATCAGAAGAGATCACGAAAGAGCAAAATGGTTATGCCCTTGAAGATCTTTATGATGAAAACGGCAAGCTAACCCGTAAAAAAGGAGAGCTCTTAAGTAGCTTTGCAGAACTTCGTGATGATGGTTCAACAGCAGCAGGATGCTGGATTTACACTGGCTCATGGACAGAAGAAGGGAACCAAATGGCCCTTCGTGATAATAGCGACCCCTCAGGGCTTGGCCTTACCTTAAAATGGGCATGGGCATGGCCTGCTAACCGCCGTATTCTCTACAATAGAGCATCAGCAGATAGAATGGGCAAGCCATGGGATGCACATCGTCGCCTCTTTAAATGGAATGGCGAGAGATGGATTGGTTGGGATAACCCTGACTTTGATCCCACAGCACCTCCGGGAAGTCCTATGGATCCGTTTATCATGAATGCTGAGGGTGTTGGCCGCCTATCATGTGCGGACAAACTCGTTGATGGTCCTTTCCCAACGCATTTCGAAGCCATGGAAAATCCGCTAGGTTATAACCCGCTCTATTCACAGGTGAATAATCCGCCGGTACGTATCTTTGAACGCGATCGTAAAATGCTTGGAACGCATGAGAACTTCCCCTATGTTGGCACGACTTATCGTTTGACAGAGCATTTCCAGTTCTGGACAAAGAACGCCCTATTAGCCGCTATCACGCAACCTGAACAGTTCATTGAAATAGGGGAAGAGCTCGCTGCTGAGAAAGGCATTAAAATTGGCGATAAAGTAAAAGTTTCCTCTAATCGTGGTTACGTAGAAGCTGTGGCTGTTGTTACCAAACGAATCGTCCCTCTTATGATCGATGGTAAAATTGTGCATCAAATCGGTATTCCGGTGCATTGGGGCTTTGAAAGTGTCGCGAAGAAAGGCTTCTTAACCAACTTTTTACCGGTTGCAGTCGGCGATGCAAATACACAAACACCTGAATATAAGACATTCCTTGTGAATGTTGAGCCACTCAATTCATAAAAGGAAGTAGAAAATGATTTTAGAATCTTTAGATATTAAACAACGCTCTGCGACCTCCACTAAATCACCTGATGTTCGTAAAGGTGTAGAAGTTGCAAAGCTGATTGACGTTACGACTTGTATTGGCTGTAAAGCATGTCAAGTTGCTTGTTCTGAATGGAATGACCTTCGCGATGTTGTCGGCACTTGTGATGGGACTTATAATAACCCACCCGATTTAACGAATGAATCATGGACTGTCATGCGTTTTAATGAAACCACTGAAAATGATAAATTGGAGTGGTTAATTCGAAAAGATGGCTGTATGCATTGTGCCGATCCTGGTTGCTTAAAAGCATGTCCATCACCGGGCGCGATCGTGCAATACAACAATGGTGTGGTCGATTTCAACCAGGAAAACTGTATCGGTTGTGGTTACTGTATTACGGGCTGCCCTTTCAATATTCCGCGTCTGAGCAAAAAAGATAACAAAGCCTATAAGTGCTCACTCTGTTCTGACCGCTTAGCCGTTGGACAAGAGCCAGCTTGTGTTAAATCATGCCCAACAGGTGCAATTCAATTTGGTTCAAAAGAGGACATGAAGGAATATGCCGCTACAAGAATCAAAGATCTTAATTCGCGCGGTTATGATCAAGCAGGTCTTTACGACCCTGCGGGCGTAGGTGGTACTCACGTCATGTATGTTCTTCACCATGCGGACCAACCGGAACTTTATAGTGATCTTCCTAAAGATCCTAAGATTAGTCCTGTGACAAGCCTTTGGAAGGGATTGTTAAAACCGCTCTCAACATTTGGTATTGCAGCTGCTATTGCAACAGGATTCTTACACTATGTTGCCGTAGGACCCAGCCGCACAGATGATCCCGATGAAGGTAAAGAGATCATTGATCCGAAAAAATCAAAAGGAAAAGGAGAATAAATCATGGCTAAAGGTAGACTTATTCAGCGCTACTCAGCATCTGAGCGCATTAATCACTGGGTGGTTGCGTTCTGCTTTATTTTGCTTGCCTTTTCAGGTCTTGCATTCTTTTACCCCAGTTTTTTCTGGTTTAGCCAGATCTTTGGTACCCCACAAATGGCAAGAATCGTGCATCCTTTTGTCGGCGTGATTATGTTTGTTGGATTTTTTATTCAGTTCTTTCGCTATGTAAGTCGCAACTTTATCAATAAAAATGACATCAAATGGGCATTTTCTGTTAAAAAAATCATCATGGGTGAACATTTACCGAATGTGGGTAAATATAATGCCGGGCAAAAAATCATGTTCTGGATTATGACCTTATCCATGATTGTATTGCTCACAACAGGCGTGATTATGTGGCAGCCTTATTTTGCCAATGAGTTTAGCATTCCGCTACGCCGCGTTGCGATCTTATTGCATGCTTGGTTCGCCCTGATTCTTATCGCGTCCATTATCGTTCACGTATATGCCGCAATTTGGATTAAAGGTACAATTCGTGCGATGACTGAAGGGGTTGTAACAGATAAATGGGCAAAAACACACCATCCTCTATGGTATGAAGAGGTGATGCGAAATGCCGGTAAAGCTGATGAACTTGATTCAGATAAAGAGAAAGCTCATTAATTAAATTCACCGCATCAATCTTACCCGAACGCACCGATAAAAGGTGCGTTCTCTTTTTACAGGGTATAATACTCCTCTAAAATTAAGTTACGAGAATACAATTATGACAATGACTCCTACGGGCGGTATTAAAGAGATCGTCCATGCACTGCCTCCTAAAGGTAATTACTATCCTTATCGCCTTAAGGTACTTGAAAAAGCGATTCAAGAAACCCCTGACTCGCCGGTTCTCCCTTTTTTGAAACATGTAGTGGCTGCACAAAATATTGCTTTTGAAGCACTTAAAAATAACGATACAAGCCATGATTTCCAAAAAGAAGAGCCGTTCATTATTATGAATGATGCGATGTTATCGAAGTTTAAAATGGCTCTTTCAGTGCTCTCGACCTCACTGAAAGAGAGTATTCAAGATAAAAATATCGATGCCGCTGCCATTCTTTCGGCGCTCGATGCTTTACAAGAAACAATTGAAGACCCCGCAAAACTTCACGCTATATTTGAATCGATACTCATGCTTGATTTCGATAATATTGAGGCCGATCAAAGACTCTTCTTACTAGCGGCGATGCAAACAACACTTCACTTTGAAGCCACGAATCTGACTGTTGATAAAAAATATCTTCTGCAAGACAGAACACTCTGTCCTTGCTGTAAAATGCCGGCTATTAGCAGCGTCCTTGATAACTCAGAAGATGGTTTGCGTTATCTCTACTGCTCGTTTTGTGAAACAAAATGGCATGTTGTACGCGGCCAATGCACAGAATGTTTAAGCAACAAATCACTCTATCAAAGTAAAATAGAGGAGTTAGATAGCCCTATGTCCGCTGAAACATGCGATGAGTGCCAAACTTATCTAAAATTCTTAGATCGTACGCGAACACTGCTTGCCGACCCTTTTATTGAAGACCTCCTCACACTACCGCTTGCAATTAAGCTCGGTGAAGAGAATTATAAGACTTTTGGCTTAAATCCCTATTTCATATAGTACCGGATTAATTAAGGCTCAAACAAAGCACCATCACTCACTGGCATCATTATTAATGAGGAAAGAAAAAATGATGTATAAAAAAGCGCATTTACTCCAGAGTGAATGCGCTTCTCTCATTTAATAGGGAATAAATATTTATGCATCCTATTCATCCCCCTCTATTCTTCTCAATAGCCTTCCTATCTTTCCGGCATAAAGGCTTCTCATACCTACTAATACACCACGCCCGCTTCTAAAATAATATTCGCGTAAGGCGTACACTCGCCTGTTCGAATAATCGCTTTACATGCATCATTTTTCGTGGAAATTTTAAAATCTTCATGCGAGACATAATCAATAATAATCGGCTTCTTTTCTTCATCAAACATCGAATAATATTCAACAAGCGCCAAAATTTCCGCATGGATCTCAGGGTTTTGATCCACAATCTCGCCTGCTAATATAATACGCTCGATCTGCATCACAGGAAGTACTGCCTTTAATGTTTCAATAAAAGAGGGGATCCCTTTGATCAGCGCTATATCGATGCGCTCTACATTACTGGGAACAGGTAAACCTGCATCTGCAATGACAATTTGATCAGTATGACCGAGCTCGCTCAATATTCGATTGATATTACTATTTAACATGCTACTTTTATTCATAACTACCTCATCTATTTTTCAACTATTATGCCACAGCTTTTTCACCTGTTTCTATCATGTTACTTTATTACCCGATAAAAGAATGCAAATCAAAAAAGGATCATTCGTTTTTCAACAGATGATCCTTTTACAATTTTCTACATCATTTCATCAACAATCGATTAAATATGGGCAAATTGCCCTAATCCATACGTCACAAGCATTGTGAGCATACCTACGACAACATTTCGAATCACTGCCTTTAATCTCGGTGCACCACCGAGTGCAGCACTGACAAACCCCGTCAAAGCTAGGGCGAAAGAGACCGCTATAAAGGTGCCTAAAATTTTCAATTCTTGCGGCAATAGTAATATAAACAACAGCGGAATAATCGCGCCACACGAAAAGGAGATAATCGAAGAGAAGGCGGCATTCCAAGGATTAATATATTCGCCTAAAGTAATATTCAGTTTTGTTTGTACCGTTGCCGCAAGCGCATCTTCTTTCATCAACTCTTCAGCGACTTGGTCTGCAAGTGTCTCAGATAACCCTTTTTCCACATAATAAGCGCTGAGAATTGCTTTTTCGCCCTCAAAGTTCGCATCTAATAGCCCCTTCTCTTTTGCTACCTCTGCTTTTTCAACATCTTTTTGCGTACTGACCGAAGAATATTCACCACCAGCCATTGATAATGCCCCGGCAAGTAGCCCAGCAAATCCCGCAACTAATATCGTCATCATATTTGTTGTCGCACTTGCAACCCCAATCACAAGTCCGGCTGTTGAAATTATACCGTCATTTGCCCCTAAAACGCCGGCACGAAGAACATTTAGTTTATTCTCAATATCAATTTTTTTATTAGATTTTTTTTGGGTCTTATTTTTGGACATACTTTCAATACTCTCTCATTACATAAATATTCAGGGATTGATGAAATAAAACAGCTATTATCGATTTTAATATAACATAATACAGCGCCATATCTCCTCGCCTATATCAACTAAATGGCTGATTATTTACGCCCCTATTTATATTACTTTCCAGTGATGGGTAAATTTGATAACGTTCTTCTTGAAGAGATAATTTTAAAGCTATACGTACATATCATATTTTATATTTTAATATTTATCACACTTAAAACTACAGATAAGGCAATCAGCCTGGGGATTTCATGTTACAACCACACATAATTTTAGAAGGCGAAAAAACACCAGTTCAAAATATTTTTTGTATTGGTCGAAACTATGCCAAACACATTGCGGAATTAAATAATGCAACACCGACAGAACCGCTTGTGTTTTTAAAACCAACATCAGCGCTCAGCAAACAAGGGGAAGCCATTATGCTGCCGTCATATTCTAATGACCTACATTATGAAGCAGAGCTAGTCATCTATATTCAAGAAAGCGCGCGCAATCTTTCGCCGGAAGAGGCTCTTTCTATTATTGGCGGCTACGGCGTTGGTTTAGATTTAACCGCACGCGAT